>NZ_JBHFJB010000156.1:105790-114839 GCF_057334555.1 Pseudomonas sp. AGC41 | reverse complement strand
GGCCAGCACGACCGGCCCGATCGACTGGCAGAAGCTGGCTTGCGCGCTGGCGACGCGGAGCGCTTTCAGCATCGTTACCGGCGGCCCGGGCACGGGCAAGACCACCACGGTCGTGCGCTTGCTTGCCTTGCTGCAGGCACCTGCCGTCGAGGCGGGGAAACCGCTGCGGATTCGCCTGGCCGCACCGACCGGCAAGGCCGCTGCGCGGCTGACCGAGTCGATCAGCCAGCAAGTCCGGACGCTGGATGTGATCGATGCCGTACGCGAGCGGATTCCCTGCGACGTCACCACGGTGCATCGCCTGCTCGGCAGTCGTCCTGGCACCCGACATTTTCGCCACCATCGTGGCAATCGATTGCCGTTGGATGTGCTGGTGGTCGATGAGGCGTCCATGATCGATCTGGAAATGATGGCCAATCTGCTGGACGCGCTGCCGTCCCATGCCCGGTTGATTTTGTTGGGCGACAAGGACCAGTTGGCTTCCGTGGAGGCCGGCGCGGTACTGGGGGATCTGTGTCGGGATGCCGAGGACGGCTGGTATAGCCCACAGACGCGCGCCTGGCTCGAGTCCGTCAGCGGCGAGAGCCTGGCGGCGAGCGATCTGAAACAGGATCTCGACGACACTCATCCCCTTGCGCAGCAAGTGGTGATGCTCAGGCATTCCCGACGCTTTGGCGAAGGCAGCGGTATCGGCCAACTGGCCCGACGGGTCAATCGGCAACAGCCTGAAGAAGCCCGTCAACTGCTGGAGGAGGGCCAATATGCCGACCTGTTCTCCCTGGCGCTGAAGAGCCAGCACGACGGGACGCTCGAGCGCTGGTTGCTCGATGGTCGACCCGGTGGTCCGCAGGGCTATCGGCATTATCTGAGCCTGCTGCGACAGCGACGTCCGGACATTTCTCGCCCGCTGGAGGACAGTTGCTGGACTGATTGGGCGCGTGAGGTCTTGTCGGCCTTTGACGAGTTCCAATTGCTCTGTGCCGTACGCAAGGGACCGTGGGGCGTCGAGGGGCTGAACCCGCGAATCACCGCTGCGCTGCTCAAGGCTCGCCTGATCGATAGCGATCACCAGTGGTATGAGGGGCGTCCGGTACTGATGACTCGCAACGACTACGGGCTGGGATTGATGAACGGCGATATCGGGATCGCCCTCAAGTTGCCCGAGCGTGACGGTCCTGACGCGGGCAAGCAGGTCCTGCGTGTTGCCTTCCCTCGTAACGATGGTCGGGGTGGTGTGCGTTTCGTCTTGCCCAGCCGCCTGAACGACGTGGAAACCGTTTACGCCATGACGGTGCACAAGTCCCAGGGTTCGGAGTTCACCCACACGGCTTTGATTCTTCCGGATGCCCTGAACCCGGTTTTGACCAAGGAATTGGTATACACCGCCATTACCCGAGGCAAGCAGTGGTTCAGCCTGATAGAGCCGCGCACGGGAATATTTGAAGAGGCGGTTCGGCGCAAGGTCAAGCGTTTAAGCGGGCTGATGCTGGAGTTGGATGGAAACGACTGAAGCTCGGGTTTGCCTGTTTGTTCAAAGGTCGTGATTAGTCTGTTTTCTGACGGAAATTTGCGTAGGACTCTGTCTCGCTGGCTTTTTGACACTGTGCTATCGTTTCGCACTAATCCACACCAAGAGATTCTCCATGGAAGCGGCGGTTCGGGAGGCGGCGCGCAACAACGGCCGCAGGCATTATGTGCTTGCCGGTCTGCTGTGCTTGCTGTCGCCTGCGGTTGCGGCCCAGGACCCGACCTCTACCACCCGGGCCGAGCAGCGGGCCGAAGCGGTCACCCAGGTCGTGTTGGGGATTCTCAGCTACGCTCGCTGGCCTGTTGAGCCGACGCAGCTGCAGTTGTGCATTGTCGGTCCGACTCAATACACCGACGATCTGGTCAAAGGCACCACCCAGGCTACCGGCAGGCCTGTGACGGTACAGCGCTTGCTGGCCGATCATCCCGGCATCGCGAGCGATTGCAACGCCGTCTACATCGGTAGGCTGACCAGCGAGGAACGTTCCCGATTGTTTGCGTCGCTGATCGGCAAGCCGGTGTTGAGCATCAGCGAAGGCGGCGACCAATGCACCGTGGGCAGCCTGTTTTGCCTGCGGGTTGGAGATGAACAGGTGTCGTTCGAGGTCAACCTCGATTCGGTGGCGCGCAGCGGTGTACGCATCCATCCGAGCGTCCTTCAGCTGTCACGCCGCAGGCCCGCCGCGCCATGAACTCGTCCAGATCACGAGTTCGCCCCACGTTGGGCTCGGTCATCGGTCGCGGTCATCTGATCGTCGCGCTGGTGGCGATTACCATGGCCAGCGTCTCCCTGACCTTGCTGGGTGTGCTTGCCTTGCGGGTCTATGCCGACCACAACTTGCACCTGATTGCCCGTTCGATCAGCTACACCGTGGAGGCGGCCGTGGTTTTCGATGACGCCGCGGCGGCCACCGAAGCGCTGGCCCTGATTGCTTCCACCGAAGAAGTTGCCGACGCCCAGGTCTTCAATGAAAGTGGCCGCCTGTTGGCGCACTGGCGGCGACCGGAAACCGGTCTTCTGTCGGAGCTGGAAATGCACATCGCCAAGGCATTCCTGGAAAAGCCCATCAGCCTGCCGATCGTCCACCAGGAACAAAACATCGGCAGGATCCTGCTGGCCGGGCATGGCGGTAGCCTGTTGCGCTTTCTGCTCAGCGGTCTGGCCGGGATCATCCTGTGCACGGCGGTCAGTGCCTGGGTCGCGCTGTATCTGGCAAGACGTCAGTTGCGAGCGATTACCGGACCTTTGCGCAGCCTGGCGGAAGTGGCCCACGCCGCCCGTTGCGAGCGCGCTCTGGACCGACGGGTGCCACCGGCCGATATCGCCGAACTGGATAACCTGGGCAACGACTTCAACGCGCTGCTTGCCGAGCTGGAATCCTGGCAGACCCATCTGCAAAGTGAAAACGAAACCCTGGCCCACCAAGCCAGCCACGACAGCCTGACCGGGTTGCCGAACCGGGCCTTTTTCGAAGGAAGGCTGATCCGTGCCTTGCGCAATGCCAACAAGCTCGACGAGCAAGTGGCCGTCCTCTACCTGGACAGTGATCGTTTCAAGGGCATCAACGACAACTTTGGTCATGCCGCCGGCGACGCGGTGTTGACCGCCGTGGCGACCCGAGTCCGGGCGCAGTTGCGTGAGGATGACTTGGTGGCGCGCCTGGGCGGCGACGAATTTGCCGTGCTGCTGGCGCCGTTGCACAAGACCGAGGATGCCGAACGGATCGCAGAAAAAATCATCGCCAGCATGGAGATGCCGATTCAATTGCCCGGCAATGCCTCGGTCTTGACGTCCCTCAGCATCGGCATTGCCGTTTACCCCGATCATGGCGCCACGCCCGGCGCCTTGCTCAGCGCCGCCGACGCGGCGATGTACCAGGCCAAACGCCTCGCCCGAGGCGGCCAACACACGGCTGGGTCGGAGCACCCGGTCGCGGATCTTCAAACCAGGAGCTGATTTGCATGCTTTCCAACTCGCTTTTTTCTCTGCTGCGTTACGCAGCATTTTTGTTCATCGCCTGTTTTACCGTCAGCGGATGCCAGACGGCGCCACAAAAAGGACTGAGCCCAGCGCAAATCACTGTCCTCAAGGAGCAGGGGTTCAAATTGACGGACGAAGGCTGGGCCTTCGGACTTTCGGGCAAGGTGCTGTTTGGCAGTGACGTGGAAAGCCTGAACCCGGCCAGCACCGAGATCGTCGAGCGGATCGGCAAGGCACTGCTGGGCGCGGGAATCGAGCGGGTACGTATCGACGGTCACACCGATGCATCGGGCTCCCAGGCCTATAACGAACAACTGTCGATACGTCGGGCCGAAAGCGTTGGCAAGGTTCTCAGAGGCGTGGGCATGCGCGAAGAAAACGTCCAGCTGCGCGGCCTGGGCAGCAGCCAACCCGTCGCCTCTAACGACACAGCCAACGGACGCACCGAAAATCGTCGCGTGGCCATCGTGGTCATCGCCGACTAATCGGCAAACACCATCTCCCTGCTCTCGCCCATGAGCAACGGCCGGTTCTGCTCGGTGACTTCCCGGATGTAATCCCACAACAGGGTGATCCGCTTGAGCTTCCTGAGGTCTTCTCTACAGTACATCCAGAATTGCCGGGTGACCGTGATCTCCTCCGGCAGCACCGGCAGCAGGCGTGGGTCTTGGGCGGCCAAAAAGCACGGCAGGATCGCCAGTGACCGGCCTTGCTGCGCCGCGACGAATTGCGCGATCACGCTGGTGCTGCGCAGATGGGCGTGGGCGCCGGGCAATACGTTGGCCAGGTAGAGCAGCTCGGAACTGAACGCCAGGTCATCCACATAGCTGATGAACGAATGCTTGTTCAGGTCTGCCGGGCGGTGGAT
Source organism: Pseudomonas sp. AGC41 (assembly GCF_057334555.1). NCBI lineage: Bacteria > Pseudomonadati > Pseudomonadota > Gammaproteobacteria > Pseudomonadales > Pseudomonadaceae > Pseudomonas > Pseudomonas sp. AGC41. The sequence continues at coordinate 110,463 of NZ_JBHFJB010000156.1, read as the reverse complement.
GGGTGGGTGATTGTCCAGGTATTGCCGGGTTGCATAAAGCTGCAACCGGTAGTCGCAGAGTTTGCAGCACACGTACGGTCCGTGTTCCGGGCGCTCAAGCGCGATGACGATATCGGCTTCGCGCTTGGAGAGGCTGATGAAGTGCGGCAGCGGCAGAATGTCCACCGAGATCGCCGGGTACGCATCGACGAAGTGGCTCAACTGCGGAGTGATGAAAAAGCTGCCGAAGCCTTCCGTACAACCCATGCGCACATGCCCGGACAGCGCGACGCCTGAGCCTGAAACCTGTTCGCAAGCGATGTGCAGCGTGCTTTCGATCGACTCGGCATAGCCCAGCAACCGTTGGCCTTCAGCCGTCAGGACAAAACCGTTGGTCCGGGATTTTTCGAACAGCAGCGTCCCCAAAGAAGCTTCCAGCGAGCTGATGCGTCGCGACACCGTGGTGTAGTCGACGGCCAGACGCTTGGCGGCCGTGCTGGCCTTGCGGGTGCGAGCCACTTCGAGGAAAAACTTGAGGTCATCCCAATTCAGCGACCCTAAGGAGGTGATGTTTTTTTGCATGATGGACCGGTTTTTATGTGCGTTCTTATTAGAAGTTTGCACATCTATACTCCAAAAACCGTCTCATCACCAAGGAGCCTGTTGGCCTTGGTCGTTGCTGAACCAGCGCATCCCTATAAGAACAATCCCGGAGGCCAGCATGAACGTTTCCCTTACGCCCAGCGACACAGCCCTGCAAACCGTCAGATTGCTGATCGATGGCGAGTGGGTCGAGTCCCAATCCAGCGAATGGCACGACATCGTTAACCCGGCCACCCAACAAGTGCTGGCGAAGGTACCGTTTGCCACGGCCTCGGAAGTCGATGCCGCCATCGCCGCAGCCCAGCGTGCTTTCCAGACCTGGAAGCTGACACCGATCGGTGCGCGGATGCGCATCATGCTCAAGCTCCAGGCGTTGATCCGCGAGCATTCCAAGCGCATCGCCGCTGTGCTCAGCGCCGAACAGGGCAAGACCATCGCCGACGCAGAGGGCGATATTTTCCGTGGCCTGGAAGTGGTCGAGCACGCTTGCTCCATCGGCACCCTGCAAATGGGCGAGTTTGCCGAGAACGTCGCCGGTGGGGTGGATACGTATACCTTGCGCCAGCCGATAGGTGTGTGCGCGGGTATCACCCCGTTCAATTTCCCGGCGATGATCCCGCTGTGGATGTTCCCGATGGCCATCGCCTGCGGCAATACGTTCGTGCTCAAGCCGTCGGAGCAGGATCCGCTGTCGACCATGCTGCTGGTGGAGCTCGCCATCGAGGCCGGTGTACCGCCAGGCGTGCTGAACGTGGTGCACGGCGGCAAGGATGTGGTGGATGCGCTTTGCACTCATCAGGACATCAAGGCCGTTTCCTTCGTCGGCTCAACAGCGGTCGGCACTCATGTCTATGACCTGGCGGGTCGCCATGGCAAACGCGTGCAATCGATGATGGGGGCCAAGAACCACGCGGTGGTGCTGCCCGACGCCAATCGCGAACAGACCCTGAACGCCCTCGTCGGTGCCGGTTTCGGCGCGGCGGGCCAGCGTTGCATGGCCACTTCAGTGGTGGTGATGGTGGGCGCGGCGAAACAATGGTTGCCGGAGCTGAAGGCGCTGGCGCAGAAACTCAAGGTCAATGCTGGCAGCGAGCCGGGCACGGATGTCGGCCCGGTGATTTCCAAGCGAGCCAAGGCGCGCATCCTCGAATTGATCGAAAGCGGCGTGCAGCAAGGCGCGAAGCTGGAGCTGGACGGCCGCGACATCAGCGTTCCGGGCTACGAGCAGGGCAACTTCGTTGGTCCGACGCTGTTTTCCGGCGTAACCACCTACATGCGCATCTACACCGAGGAAATTTTCGGCCCGGTGCTGGTGGTGCTGGAGGTCGATACCCTCGATCAAGCCATCGCCCTGGTCAACGCCAATCCGTTTGGCAACGGCACCGGCCTGTTCACCCAGAGCGGCGCGGCGGCGCGCAAATTCCAGAGCGAAATCGATGTCGGCCAGGTCGGTATCAACATCCCGATCCCGGTGCCGGTGCCGTTCTTCAGCTTCACTGGTTCCCGCGGCTCGAAACTCGGCGACCTCGGCCCTTACGGCAAACAAGTGGTGCAGTTCTACACTCAGACCAAGACCGTCACCGCGCGCTGGTTCGACGATGACAGCGTCAACGACGGTGTGAACACCACCATCAACTTGCGTTAAGGAGCCGGACATGAACATCGCATTTATCGGCCTCGGCAACATGGGCGCCCCGATGGCGCGCAATCTGCTCAAGGCCGGCCATTCGCTGAACCTGTTCGACCTGAACCAGGCGGTGCTGGCCGAACTGGCGGCGCTGGGTGGCACCATCAGCGCCTCGCCTCGCGATGCGGCCCAGGGTGCGACGCTGGTGATCACCATGCTGCCGGCCGCTGCTCATGTGCGCAGTGTCTGGCTGGGCGAAGACGGCGTGCTGGCCGGTATCGCCGCCGGCCCGCCGGCGGTGGATTGCAGCACCATCGATCCACAAACCGCCCGTGACGTAGCGGCTGCCGCGGCGAAACAAGGCGTGGCGATGGCCGATGCGCCGGTCTCGGGCGGCACTGGCGGCGCGGCGGCGGGCACGTTGACCTTCATGGTCGGCGCCACGCCTGAGCTGTTCGCCACCCTGCAACCGGTACTGGCGCAAATGGGCCGTAACATCGTGCATTGCGGCGAAGTCGGCACCGGGCAGATCGCCAAGATCTGCAACAACCTGCTGTTGGGAATTTCCATGGTCGGCGTCAGCGAGGCCATGGCCTTGGGCGACGCCTTGGGCATCGACACCCAGGTGCTTGCCGGCATCATCAACAGTTCGACCGGTCGATGCTGGAGTTCCGATACCTACAACCCATGGCCCGGCGTGATCGAAACGGCTCCGGCGTCACGTGGATATAGCGGCGGTTTTGGCGCGGACCTGATGCTCAAGGATTTGGGCCTGGCCACCGAAGCCGCGCGGCAGGCCCGTCAGCCGGTGATACTGGGGGCGGTGGCGCAGCAGTTGTACCAGGCGATGAGCCAGCGGGGCGAGGGCGGCAAGGATTTCTCGGCGATTGTGAACAGCTATCGCAAGCCGCAGCAGGATCAGTGATATCGAGGGGCTTTTGTGGCGAGGGAGCGGCTCCCGCTTGGATGCGAAGCGGCCATGAAAATTGGGGTTGCTGCGCAACCCAGCGGGAGCAAGCTCCCTCGCCACAGGGTTTCGCATTCCAGATTTGAAAGTTGTTTGCCGAGCGACCATGTCGGGTGGTCCCTCGGCTTTTTTGTTCAGGCAAACACGAAATATTTACGCACGGTCTCGACCACTTCCCACGTGCCTTTCATGCCTGGCTCGACGACAAAAATATCACCGGCGCGCAGATGGATCGGCGCCATGCCGTCCGGGGTAATCACGCAGTAGCCTTCCTGGAAATGGCAGTATTCCCACTTCACGTAGTCCACCCGCCACTTGCCTGGCGTGCAGATCCAGGTCCCCATGATCTTGCTGCCGTCTTCGCTGGTATAAGCGTTGAGGTTGACGGTGTGCGGGTCGCCTTCGAGTTTTTCCCATTTGCAGGCATCGAGTACGGGCAGCGGATGGGTATCGCGCAAGACGGTGATGGGGGCGGTCATGTGAGCTCCGAAGGGGCAGAAAAGAACCTGCACCCTAGCGTGGAGAGGGACCAGGCAGATGCCTGAACTCGACACCGGGCTGCCCAGAAGCGCGCATCATTCGGCCAGATGCCGAGCCAAGGCCTTGGCGTAGGCCGGCAGACGTTCGAAATTCCGTGCGCAAAGCAACAGCGCCCGGTGCGCCCAGGCCTCCTGCAGCGGCACGCAGTGGTATGAGGATTGGGGTGGACGGCGTTCGATAGCGGCCTTCGGCACGACGGCAATACCCGCGCCATGGGCGACCATGCGGATCACCCCGTCGAAGCCCTCGGCGCGAATGCGGATCTGCATGCGCATACCGGTGTGCAGCGCTTGTTCCTCCAGGTAGATCGCCAGCGCGCTGGTGGCGTTCAGGCCAACGTAGTCGTGGTGGAGGGTCTCGCTGAAGCTCGGCGTGCGGCCGTCAGCCAAGGGATGCCCCGACGGTAGGACCAAGACCAGTGGATCGTCACGAAAAGGCCAGGTCTGAAGGCCAGCGGTGTCCACCGCGTCGGAAACGATACCCAGGTCTGCCGCGCCCTGGCGCAACGCATGGGTGATCCGTGAGCTGGGCAATTCCTGCTGGTCAATGTCCAGGTTGGGGTGGCTGTTGAGGAAACCGGCCAGCAGTTCGGGCAGGTATTCGGTCATCGCGCTGGTGTTGCACAGCAGTCGCACCTGGCCTTTGACGCCTTTGGCGTATTCGGCCAGGTCCTGTTGCAGATGGTCGGCGTGCTGCAGCAAGACCCGGGCATGCTGGGCCAAGGCTTTGCCGGCCGGCGTCGGAGTGACGCCGCGCCGCCCGCGTTCGAGCAGGTCGATGCCCAGGGACGCCTCCATGGCGCGAACCCGGGCGCTCGCCGCCGCCAGGGACAGATGGCTGCGAACGGCGCCGGCGGTGATGTTGCCGGTGTCGAGGATGTTCAGGTAGAGGCGCAGGTCGGTGAGATCGAAGTGCATGGGATGCTCTATGAGTCTGCGGTAGCTGGTTTATCGCGTT
>NZ_JBHFJB010000156.1:103678-105684 GCF_057334555.1 Pseudomonas sp. AGC41 | reverse complement strand
AAAGCGGCGATGGAGGTTTTTTTGCCTATCGCCAGACAAGAGGCACCCTCAGTATATGGCACATTTTCAAACCCGGGCGTGGACATCAGGATAAGCTCATGAACACACTCCTCGCCTTCTATCAAAACCTCGGCCCCGCCCTATCTTTGCTGGTCATCGTCACCTTTCTACTGGCCGGCACAGTCAAGGGCGTGATAGGCCTCGGCCTGCCGACCATTTCAATGGGGCTTCTCGGCCTGGCTATGGCGCCGACGCAGGCTGCGGCGCTGTTGCTGATTCCGGCCACGCTGACCAACGTCTGGCAACTGGCATCTGGTGGGCATCTGCAAGCATTGATCCGGCGCTTGTGGCCGCTGCTGCTGGCGATTTTCATCGGCGTCGGCCTTGGCACGTTGTGGATCGGCATGGTGGGCGGCGCCTGGGCAGTACGGGCACTCGGTGCGGCGCTGGTGTTGTATGCGCTGAGCGGGTTGCTGCTGCCGACGTTGCGAGTGAGCACTCGGAACGAACACTGGCTCGCGCCACTCTGTGGCCTGTTGACCGGTGTGATCACCTCGGCCACAGGCGTGTTTGTCATGCCGGCGGTGCCTTATCTGCAAGCGCTGGGCTTGAGCAAGGATGAGTTAGTGCAGGCCCTCGGCCTGTCATTCACCGTCTCGACACTGGCCCTGGCGGCCGGCCTGCTGTGGCGCGGTGCGCTGGGAGGGGGAGAACTGAGCGCTTCGCTGCTGGCGCTGGTGCCGGCGCTGCTGGGGATGTGGCTGGGACAATGGCTGCGCCAGCGGATCAGCGCCGTGTTGTTCAAACGGGTGTTTTTTATTGGCCTTGGCGTGCTTGGCGGCCATCTGTTGGTCAGCGGCTAGCCGAGGATCGACTGAGCATGTCGACGCGGCGAATTTCGAAGTCGCGTTCCAGATAGTCCATGCGCTGCTCGAAGAACTGCTTCATGTGCGGCAGGTTCGAATGCACCTCCAGGTCGGCCTGGGAGGCCCAGATTTCATAGAAGATAAACAGGGTCGGGTCCTGCTGGTCGCGCAGCATGTGGTATTCGATGCAGCCAGGCTCGGCACGACTTGGTTCGACGTAGGCGCGAAACAGCGTTTCGAAGGCTTCGGCTTTTTCCGGGCGGGTCTTGGCGTGCAGGATGAAACCGTGCAATTCACTCATCAGGGGGCTCCAGGGGAAAAGGGATCGGTGAATTTTACGGCAACAATCAGGTTGTTATTCGTGCCTATAGGTCAAAACAGTTTTGTCGTTTCGCTGCTTATTCCGCGCGAAGCTCATCGGTACTCTGCCGCCATCATTTTTAATCTTCCCTTCGGCGACCGTTCAACGGCGTACGTCGTGGAACCTGATGAGGCTCCTGATGAAAAAAGTCCTGTTGCTCAATGGCGGTAAACAATTCGCTCACTCTGATGGTCGCTATAACGCAACCTTGCACGACACGGCGCTCAGCGTGCTCGACCGTGGCGGTCTGGATGTAAAAACCACGTTCATCGACGGCGGCTACGACATCAAGGAAGAGGTCGCAAAATTCCTCTGGGCCGACGTGATCATTTACCAGATGCCCGGCTGGTGGATGGGAGCTCCCTGGACCGTAAAAAAATACATCGACGAGGTCTTCACTGAAGGCCACGGCAGCCTCTATGCCAGCGACGGCCGCACCCGCTCGGATGCTTCGCAAAAATACGGCAGCGGTGGCCTGGTGCAGGGCAAGCAGTACATGCTGTCGCTGACCTGGAACGCCCCGCAGCAAGCCTTCGACGACCCGTCCGACTTCTTCGAAGCCAAGGGCGTGGATGCGGTGTATTTCCCGTTCCACAAGGCCAACCAGTTTCTCGGCATGACCGGTCTGCCAACGTTTCTCTGCGTCGACGTGATGAAGCGTCCGAACATCGAAGAAGATGTGGCGCGGTATGAGCGGCATTTGATTGAGGTGTTCGGTCTTTCGCGGTAATCGGGCTAGTATCCGGCTGACTTGAAGCGAAGGCGTCGTGGGGGGGGGG
>NZ_JBHFJB010000156.1:102448-103620 GCF_057334555.1 Pseudomonas sp. AGC41 | reverse complement strand
GTCGTGGCGAGGGAGCTTGCTCCCGCTGAGGTGCGAAGCGCCTCCAGAAAGCGGTCGCTACGCGCCCTCGCCACAAAGGCGACCGCTACATCGGTGTATGCATTCCACGAGAGGATGTCTGTGAAAGCCAGATCCGACGAGTTGCAGATTTTTGTCTGCGTGATCGAATGCGGATCGATTTCCGCCGCCGCCGAGCAGGTCGGGCAGACGCCGTCGGCGGTCAGCCGTACGCTGTCGCGCCTGGAAGCCAAGCTCGATACCACATTGATCAACCGCACCACGCGGCGCATGGACCTGACTGAGGAAGGCAAGTATTTCTTCGAACAGGCCAAGGGCATTCTGGACCAGATGGACGAGCTGGAAGAGCGCCTGTCTTCGCGCCAGAAGAACCCCGCCGGCCGCTTGCGGATCAACGCCGCATCGCCGTTCATGCTGCACGCGATCGTTCCGCATATCGAAGAATTTCGCGGCCTTTACCCGGACATCCAGCTCGAACTCAACAGCAACGACCTGATCATCGATCTGCTCGAGCAAAGCACAGACGTCGCCATCCGCATCGGCACTCTTGCCGACTCGACGCTGCATGCGCGGTCGCTGGGGTGCAGTCCGTTGCACATCCTCGCCAGTCCGGCCTATCTCAAGCGGCATGGCACACCTTCCAGCGTTGCCGAACTGGTGGAGCATTCGTTGCTGGGTTTTGCCCTGAACGACGGGCTCAACCAGTGGCCGCTGCGCCACATCCACGGTGATCGCTGGCCGATCCAGCCGGCCATCAGCGCGTCCAGCGGCGAAACGGTGCGTCATCTGGCGCTGCAAGGGCAGGGCATCGCTTGCCTGTCGGATTTCATGACGCGCGACGACATCAGCGCCGGTCGCCTCAAGGTGCTGCTGGCCGATGCCAACAGCGGCTACCGCCAGCCGATCAACGCGGTGTACTACCGCAACTCCCAGCTGGCGTTGCGGATCCAGTGCTTCCTGGACTTCATCCAAGGCAAGCTCGCCGGGTACGCATCGCGAGAATTCAAGGACTGAAGCCGCCAACGGTGATCATCGTGGCGCTCAAGGGCTCTAGCGGTATGAGTTACATCAGAGCGGGTGAGATCCATAAGTAAAACCCAGGACCTGTGGGAGCGAGCCTGCTCGCGAATGCGAAAGACCAGGCACATGTGCTT
>NZ_JBHFJB010000156.1:73899-102399 GCF_057334555.1 Pseudomonas sp. AGC41 | reverse complement strand
CCCCCCTCCCACAGGGTTTGTGTTGGCATTCGTCAGTCGTGATGCACGCCCGCGCGCTTGAGCATCTGCTTGCACCGCTCGGACAGATGAAACACCCGCAGATGCTTGCCCGCCTTGCTGTAGCGCTCGCGCAGGGTCATCAACGCGGCGATGGCCGAGTAGTCGACGAAGCTCAAGTGGCGGCAGTCCAGGGTCACCAGGTCGGGGTCGTTGGCCGTGTCGAACTGGTTGAGAAATGGCGTGGTCGAGGCGAAGAACAACGTGCCGTGCAGCCGATAAAGCTTGCTGCCATCGGCTTCCAGGTGCGTGTCGGCGTACAACTCCCGGGCCTGTTGCCAGGCGAAGTTGAGCGCCGCGATGATGATCCCGCAGAGCACCGCGACGGCCAGGTCGGTAAACACGGTGATGACGGTGACCGCGATGATCACCAGTACATCATTGGCCGGCACCTTGTTGATCACCCGCAACGAGGCCCAGGCAAAGGTCTGCTGAGCGACCACGAACATCACGCCCACCAGTGCGGCCAGCGGAATGCGCTCGATCAGTGGCGACAGGAACAGCACGAACAGCAACACCATTACCCCAGCCACCACCCCGGATAGCCGGCCGCGCCCGCCGGAGCTGAGGTTGATCACCGTCTGGCCGATCATGGCGCAACCGCCCATGCCGCCTAACAGGCCGGACGCCATGTTTGCCGCGCCCAACGCCACGCATTCACGGTCCGGATAACCACGACTCTCGGTGATTTCATCGGTCAGGTTGAGGGTCAGCAGCGTTTCCAGCAGGCCGACCATCGCCATGACCACCGCATAGGGCGCGATTATCAGCAGTGTTTCCAGGTTCCAGGGGATATCCGGCAGGGCAAACACCGGCAAGCCACCGGCAATGTGCGCCATGTCGCCCAGCGTCCGGGTCGGCAGGCCAAGCAAGTAGACCGCCAGGCCAATACCGAGGATTGCCACCAGGGCCGGCGGTACGCTACGGGTCAGGCGCGGCAGCAGATAGACGATGGCCATGGTCAACGCCACGAGGCCGGCCATCAGGTACAGCGGGGCGCCGCTCAGCCAGGATCCGTCGCTCTTGAAGTGCTCCAGTTGCGCCAACGCGATGACGATCGCCAGGCCGTTGACGAAACCAAGCATCACCGGGTGCGGCACCATCCGCACCAGCTTGCCCAGCCGCAGCAGCCCGAACGCCATCATGATCAATCCGCCCAGCAGCACCGTGGCCAGCAGGTACTGCACGCCGTGTTGCACCACCAGCGCGACGATCACCACCGCCATCGATCCCGCCGCCCCCGACACCATGCCCGGCCGCCCACCGAACAGAGCGGTCAAGGTGCAGATGATGAAGGCGCCATACAGGCCCATCAGCGGATTCAGATGCGCAACCAGGGCGAAGGCAATGCATTCCGGGAGCAAGGCGAAGGAGGTAGTGAGGCCGGCGAGGGCGTCGGCGCGAAGACGAGCTGGTTTCATGGTTTACCTGATTGGGCGCCGGTGCAGAGTCGGCTGCCGGAGAAGTGGTGCGAAAAGCAGGGGAATGGTACGGAATCAAGGACCCTGGGGCCAGTGATTGGCTTTCCGGGGGCCTGCTTTGCAGGCCAGCGGGAGCAAGCTCCCTCGCCACGAAGGGCCCGTCTGGCGATGAAAATTCGGCTGTGGATTTTCATCGGCGCCTTGTCGCGATGTCCCTGCGCGACATTTTTTGTCTGTAGGCGAAAATTACTTTCAGCGGATTTGTAGATTTCTTCTTGAAATGATTTATGAGTTTCATAAACAACGACGTGACCCCATTCGAGGAGTAACGCATGGCCCCTGATTTCGGTTATTGGCTGTTGGTCTACGCGGCGATCGCGATCATTGCGCTGATCGTCCTGATCGCTCGCTACCGTCTCAACCCGTTCATCGTGATTACCCTGGTTTCCATCGGCCTGGCGCTGCTGGCCGGGATGCCACCCTCCAGCGTCGTGGGCGCCTATGAGGCGGGCGTGGGCAAAACACTGGGGCACATTGCGCTGGTGGTGGCCTTGGGCACGATGCTCGGCAAGATGATGGCCGAGTCCGGTGGCGCGGAACGGATGGCGCAGACGCTGATCGAGCGCTTCGGCGAGCGCAATGCTCACTGGGCGATGGTGTGCATTGCGTTCCTGGTGGGGTTGCCGTTGTTTTTCGAGGTCGGCTTTGTGCTGCTGGTGCCTATCGCATTCACGATTGCGCGGCGGGTCGGCGTGTCAATCCTGATGGTCGGCCTGCCGATGGTGGCCGGGCTGTCGGTGGTCCACGCCCTGGTGCCACCGCACCCGGCGGCGATGCTGGCGGTGCAGGCATTCCAGGCTTCGGTGGGGCAGACCCTGCTGTATGCGATCCTGATCGGCATTCCCACCGCAATCATCGCCGGTCCCCTGTACGCCAGATTCATCGTGCCACGCATTCAACTGCCGGCCGAGAACCCATTGGAGCGGCAATTTCTCGACCGCGAGCCACGTGCCAACCTGCCGGGGTTCGGTATCACGTTAGGGACGATCCTGTTGCCGGTGGTCCTGATGCTGATCGGTGGCTGGGCCAACCTGATTTCCACGCCGGGCAGCGGTTTTAATCAGTTTCTGCTGTTTATCGGCAACTCGGTGATCGCCTTGCTCCTGGCGACCGTTCTCAGCTTCTGGACCCTCGGCCTGGCCCAAGGCTTCAACCGCGAATCGATCCTCAAATTCACCAACGAGTGCCTGGCGCCTACGGCCAGCATCACCCTGCTGGTGGGCGCCGGCGGTGGCTTGAACCGGATTCTGGTGGACGCTGGCGTGACCCAGCAAATCGTCGGGCTGGCCCAGGAGTTCCAGTTGTCGCCGTTGGTCATGGGCTGGCTGTTCGCCGCGTTGATGCGCGTCGCCACCGGTTCGGCGACGGTAGCGATGACCACGGCCTCGGGCATTGTCGCGCCCGTGGCGATCGGCCTCGGTTATCCCCATCCTGAGCTGTTGGTGCTGGCGACTGGCGCCGGCTCGGTGATCTTTTCCCACGTCAACGACGGCGGCTTCTGGTTGATCAAGGAATACTTCAATATGACCGTCACCCAAACCTTCAAGACCTGGACCGTGCTCGAAACGTTGATCTCCCTGGTCGCGTTCGGCCTGACCCTCGGGCTTGCGCGCATACTCTGATCGCGCTCCAACAGAGGTGCCGCCATGGACATCCTTTACCAGATCCGCTCCCGTCAGGATTTCTTCAGTGCAGGCGAAGGAAGAATCGCCCGACTGATGCTCGACGACGTAGGATTTGCCGCTTCCGCCAGCCTGGATGAACTGGCCCAGCGCGCCGAAGTCAGCAGCGCCACGCTGTCGCGTTTTGCCCGGACTGTCGGTTGTCGCGATTTGCGCGATCTGCGCCTGCAACTGGCCCAGGCCAGTGGCGTCGGCAGCCGTTTCCTCGACCCGGCCGGGGCGCCCGAGCAGTCGGCGTTTTATGGACAGATCGTCGGCGATATCGAGTCAACGCTGCGCCAGCACCTGTCGGCATTCGAAGAGCCACGCTTCGCCGACGCGGTTCGGATGATCGGCAAGGCGCGGATGATCCATGCGTTCGGGCTCGGCGGGTGGTCGGCGCTGTGCGGCGAAGAGTTGCAGGTGCGGCTGGTGCGTTTCGGCTACCCGATCGCCGCTTGCCGCGACCCGCTGATGATGCGCATCACGGCCACTTCGCTGAGCGATCAGCATCTGGTGATTGCCTGTTCACTGACCGGCATCACCCCGGAATTGCTCGGCGCGGTCGAACTGGCGCGCAGCTACGGAGCATCGGTCCTGGCGATCACCCGTGCCGACTCGCCGCTGGCCCACCTGGCCGATGTGGTGCTGCCCCTGCAAGGCGCCGAAACCTCGTTCATCTTCAAACCTACGGCGGCGCGCTACGGCATGCTGCTGGCCATCGACGTGCTCGCCACCGAGCTGGCGCTGGCCCACCCCGAAGACAATCAAGAGCGCCTGCGGCGGGTCAAGCTCGCCCTGGACGATTACCGAGGCGGCGAGGACGACCTGCCGCTGGGAGACTGACATGCACTACGACACGCTCATTCGCAACGCGCTGATCATCGACGGCAGCGACACGTCCGGCTACAGCGCCGACGTGGCGATCCGCGCCGGTCGTATCGAACACATCGGCAACCTGGGCACCGCCCGGGCGACTGAAGAAGTCGATGCGGCCGGCCGGGTGCTGGCGCCGGGATTCATCGACGTGCATACCCACGACGACACGGTGGTCATACGCCAACCGCAGATGCTGCCCAAACTCAGCCAGGGCGTGACCACGGTCATCGTCGGCAACTGCGGAATCAGCGCCGCGCCCGTCAGTCTGCGGGGCGACCCGCCGGACCCGATGAACCTGCTCGGTGCTGCCCAGGCGTTCGCCTACCCCCGTTTCGCTGATTATCGTTCGGCGGTGGAGGCCGCCACGCCGGCCGTCAATGTCGCGGCACTGGTCGGGCACACGGCGCTGCGCAGCAACCACCTGGACGATCTGCTGCGCACCGCCAGCGTAGGAGAAATCGCCGCCATGCGTCAGCAACTGCGCGAAAGCCTGGAGGACGGTGCGCTGGGTTTATCCACCGGCCTGGCCTACGCCAACGCGTTCTGTGCGTCGACCGATGAAGTCATGCAACTGAGCGAAGAGTTGGCAGCATTCGGCGCCGTCTACACCACCCACTTGCGCAGCGAATTCGAACCGGTGCTGGAAGCGATGGACGAGGCCTTCCAGATCGGCCGGCATGCACGGAGCCCGGTAATCATTTCCCACCTCAAATGTGCGGGGGCCGGTAATTGGGGGCGTAGTCCGCAGGTGCTCGCGGCGCTGGAAAATGCCGCGAAAAACCATCCCGTCGGATGCGACTGTTACCCCTACGCGGCGAGCTCTTCGACGCTGGACCTCAAACAAGTGACCGATGCCCATCGCATCACCATCACTTGGTCGACGCCGCACCCGCACATGAGTGGACGGGACCTGATCGACATCGCCGCCGAATGGGGCATGCCACTGCTGGAAACCGCGCGCCGCCTGCAGCCGGCCGGCGCGGTGTACTACGGCATGGACGAAAGCGACGTAAGACGCATCCTCGCGCACCCGTTGTCGATGGTCGGCTCCGACGGTTTGCCCGAGGACCCGTTTCCCCATCCTCGGTTGTGGGGCGCTTTCCCACGGGTGCTGGGACATTTCAGTCGAGACCTCGGGCTGTTTCCGTTACACACCGCCGTGCACAAGATGACCGGCCTTTCGGCTGCACGTTTCGGCCTGAAGGGACGGGGTGAAATCCGCGAAGGATATTGGGCCGACCTGGTGTTGTTCAATCCACAAACCGTCCGCGACGTCGCCGATTTCAACCAACCGCAACGGGCTGCCGAGGGCATCGATGGCGTATGGGTCAACGGCGTCCTGAGTTATCGCGATGGCCAGGCAAACGGCCGCCGGGAAGGTCGATTCCTCGCGCGGGAAGGCAATCTGCACCAGGGGTTTCGGATTTTTAAAGGTGCGTAAGCGGCTGATATAACGTTAATTGACGCCGCAATAATGGCACTACGACACTAAAGAAGCCGGCTTTTAGGCCGAAGCATTGGGGTCAACCCGTCTAAACTGGGTCATTTCAGCCAGGGAGCAACCCATGAGCTTCGGTAAAACCACCCCGATCCTGCGGATTTTCGATGAAACGAAGGCCTTGGCGTTCTATGTCGATTTCCTGGGCTTTACCGTCGACTGGCAACACCGTTTCGGTGACAACTTTCCCCTCTACCTGCAAGTCTCCCGCGGGGACTGCGTGCTGCACCTGTCCGAACACCATGGCGATTGCACGCCGGGCTCGGCGCTGCGGATCGAGACCGATGAGCTGGAAGCCTTCCAGCAGCAGCTGCTCGCCAAGCAATACCGCTACGCCCACCCACAAATCCAGGCCATGCCATGGGGCAGCCAGGACATGGCGATCAGTGATCCGTTCGGGAATCGGTTGGTGTTTACCAGCGCCATTAGTATCTGAACAGCATCACCTTCTGCCGCTCCTACTCCCTCCAGGATGAGGCCGTGATCCTCCTCCGCCAGGTTGATACCGCGAGTTCCCTCGTCCAGGTCGTGACCCTGATGCGTTTTGTATTCGCTGAACGGTAGAGCGGTATCCCGCATAGTCGATGGGTGTACGTCCGGTGGGTATGGTGATCTGCGCCGGAAGAATGCCGCTGCAGTTGATGCAGGCGGGGAAAGACTGGGGAGTGTTTCCCCGGAATAGTGTGTCAGTGAGTATTGTCGTGTCGGACAGCATTCTTTCCGCTCTGTCCGGATAGAGCGCTACCACTGCATTGGCCAGCCGGACTTCCGCATGAGCTCCAGGGCCACCGGCACGAGTCGGCATTATCCCATCCATCTTCTCAATATGGTTTGCGATCCAGTCTCGAGTCGGTTGTTGCAATTGATGGACCTGTTCGGTCGTCCTGCTTAGCGTCGGAGCGTCCCTCAGGACATCTGTCTCTATAGTAGTGGAATGGAACAGGTTGTTTCGGGCCGAAACATATCGTTCGGACAAGTCACTCAGGTAGTCAGGGATATTGCTGATCCGGTAGGTGCCGTAATTCAAATAATAGTTGGAAGGGGTAGAAGTCTTGGCTCGGCCATTGTAGAACTGGTCCACGCCTCTGTAGTTCGTCATACCGCCTTTAGGTTTGGGAAGGTTGAAGTAATCGCTGAACCCAACCTCTGTAGCCCCTACATAGCCATAGGAGTGAGCGAGAAACTCTTTACTCAGTAGCCCGGTATTAAGTTTCTGATCGGACGACTTATCGTAGTTATCCGGCATCAGTGGCTGGGAGAAGTTACCTATTGCGGAATTCATTATTTCCTGCGACCTGCTCCGTCCCCATCTTTCGAACTCTCGAAGCTCCTCCTCCCTCATCAAACCCGATGGATCGACAAACCTCACCGGGTTATTCCCCACCATGCAATACAAGTTCAACCCATCAACCGCCCCCGCCGGGTCGGGACTGATCCAGCGTTGCAACCACGGCGCGTAGTAGCGATGCCCGTAGTAATACAACCCGCTGGCATCGCGCTCCTTGCCGGAGTAACGAATGGTCCGGTAATCGGCCTCCACGGCGGAGCGGGATGCCACCCAAGCGGTTCCTCCATAGGGCAGGTAACTTTCCTGGCTGATCAGGTCGGCCTTGTCGTCGAGTTCCAGTGAGCTGGAGCCCAGGTGGTCATCAAGGCTATAGCGCAGTTGATTGGCCGCGATCCTGGACGGTCGGCCTTCGGTCCAATGCAGGTAACGCACGCTGCAGCGTCCGGCTTGCAGGGTGATGACCTCCAGGCGTTCGTTATGACGGGTGCGGATTTCGAGCCCCGGCAAGTAACGGACTTCCTCAGTGTGGATCATTGCAGCGGCATGGGTTGTCTTGATCTTGCGCACGCGTTGGCCGCTGCTGTCGTAGGTGTAACGTTCGATGTCGTCGGAACCGTTTTCACGTTTGACCAGCATCACACTGTCGAGTTGGTTGCGACTATTCCATGCCAGTGCCTGGCCCGGACATAGGGCCTGCATGTTGCCGTTGGCATCGAAGTCCAGCGCTATTCTGGTCGTCGTGTCGTCGCCCTGGCTCCAAGACATGAGGCGATTGCTGGCGGTGGCCACGTTCAATGTGCGGGTGTAGTTATTCCCCTCGCGAACATGACGCAGTTCGGTCAGGTTGCCGCCATCGTCGTACGTGTATAGCTCGGTAAAGTTGAACAGTTGCGTGGGGTCGAATGGAATCGTGCCGGCGGTTGGAAGGGCAGGTGGGTGAGTCAATCCGGCGGCCTCACGCCCCGTGGCGCTGGCCAACTGGTAGAGGCTGTCGTAGGTGAAGGTGCTGACGGGTTTTACCCGTTGATTGCTGTTGAAACGCTCCGGTTGGACGTTGTCGGTAATTTGCAGCACGTTCCCCACGGCGTCGTAGGTGTAGTGAAGGTCTTGCAAGGTTTTGCCTGGCACCGATGCGCTGAGCGACGTCAGTCGCCCGTTGGCTGGATCGAACATCGCGCGACTCGTCACGCCGTTGCTGGCGGTTTGCGATTCGACTTGGCCGAAGGCGTTGTAGACGAGGTCTTCGACGATTGTTTTTTTGGCCCCGGTGCCCTTTATTTTCAGGTTCACGGATTTGAGTTGGCCCGCGACATCGAAGGTGTAGTGCTGTTCGTGTCGAGCGGCATCGGTCTGCTGGATGATGTGTCCCAGTGCGTCGTAGGACCAACTCGTTTTGTAGCCTTCGCCCTTTTCAAGAAGACCATCACGATCCTTCAAGTCGGTTGGCCAGTCAGGTTGTGCAGCCTCGATCAGCATGTGCCTTGTCTGGCCAAGCGGTTTACCGCATAACGCATATTCGTCGACGATCAACGTCCCCGCGCTGTCGTCGTGGCGAATGAGCGCGCCGCATTGATTGAGCGCCGCCGATTCCTGCGAGCTGTCGCCATAGCTTAGGCACTCTACTTTACGCAGCTCTTTTCCCGCTGCTTGCTCCTCGACTGTGGTCAGTCTCAGTTGGTTGTCATAAGTCGATTGCCAGTGGTTTCCTCGTTGATCCCAACTGCGCAAAATCTGTCCGGCGTCGCCGGGCAGGTTCAGACGCCATCCGGCGTCGACGCTCCTTACTCGCAATGGTTTGCCGGACAGGCTGTAGACGGTCGCAAGATTGGCGTCAGTTGCGTTGGCAAGCCGAGGGTCGCGCTGGGCAATCAGCCGCCCGGCGACGTCGTACTCTTGTCGGCTGGCGCGCATCTGGGGTTCTTCGTCTTCCTTGCTTCGGCAGTAAGCGACCTGACGCACCGGCAGGCCGCGACCATCGACGGCGTGGATGGCGGGAGTCTTGCGATGAAGTCGTGCGCTCATGCTTCACCCCCTGTTGTCGGCACATGTTCGGCCATGACTTCTTCCAGCGTGTCGTTTTCATCCTCGTCCACGGTGTACCACGGATGACGGGTCTGCCGGCGCATCCAGGAAAGTCCATTCTGTTTGGCGAGACGGGTGTGGCTGGGGCGGCCCAATGCGTCGTAGAACTGCTGGTCGCAATGGCCGAACTGCCGAAAGGATTTGTCGTTGATGTAGCGATGCTGATCGGCAAAATAGGGGCGGTAGATCCGGATCGCCAAGCCCTTGCTGTTGTATTCCACTCGTTCGCTGACGAGCCAGCGCGTTGCGGTGATCTGTTCCAGCGGTTTGCCGTCCTCGTTGAGTGTCAGTTCGCCCTTGGCATCCACGACGTAAGCGATGCCTGACTCGACCCGCTGCTTACTTTGCAGCAAGCGACCAAAACCATCGAAGCACGTCATGGCGATGCGGATCTGTTTCTGGTCGTCATTGGGGTAGCGATCGGCGACCAGTGTGGCAATGTGTATCGGCTCGCGTTTCGAGGTACGAATTTCGCGTTTCAGTTTTTTATCGTCGGCAGAAATTACTTCGAGTTTCGACAGCCGGGCGCGAGCCGAGGCGCGAATATGCCCGGTCGGCAGTACATCACCGTTGCTCACACAGCGCGCTAGCCAGTCGGTGTCTTTCAGGGCTGACGCCGATACGTTTCCCATCCGACTGAATGGTGCGTAATAGATGGCGGTGGCGGCGTCCTGCAAAGCGTCCTGGCTTTGCGTGATTGCTTCTGCCGCGCTCCTGGACGATTGCTTGAACGTTGCGACGGGTTTGAAACCAACAGCGTTGTTGTTCTCGTCGCCGTAAAAGGTGCTGGCCAGTACCTGGCCGAAGGCATCGGCAAGGGCTTCCTGTACGTTACCGTTGGAGTCTTCGACGCGCTGGGGCAGGGAGGTACGGTAATCGTATTGCGCCTTGGTGGTGCAGCCATCGGGCAGTTCGAACCCGGCCACAAAACAAGTGTATGGGTCGTAGCTGATCTTGGTCACGCCGTGGCTGTTGCTCGGCTGCACGGTCTTGGTTTTGTAGAAACCTTCCAAACCGGCGTAGGTCGTGAAGCCACTTTTGACTGACCAGAGCGTCTTGGATGAGGTGCTTGCGGGAAGGAAATCGGTCATCGGTTCATAGCCGATTTTTTTCAGCAGTGTTCCTTCAGGGCGAGATTTTTTCGATAACAGGTCGAAGGCTTGCAGGGCGTTTTCGTCCAGCTCGGCGGTTTCCAGATGGTCGACCAGGGCTTCGAAGCTGGCTTTACCGTCTGGCAAGGTTTTGTTTGCCGAAGCCTCCTTGTAGCGTGTTACGGACAGGCTGGTGAGAACGGCCTGGGTCGTCCAGCTTGGCTTTGCGACGAGTTCGGAAATCTTCTCAAAAGAAATATCCTCTGGTGCCAGCCCTCCGTCTGCAGGCGCCTTGGGCAGTTTCAACGCGTTGATCCGCTGGCGATAAGGTAAGCCCAGGCGCCATTCCTGAGGCGTTTGCAGGTTGATGAATTCGGCGCGAGTTTGTGTCAGGTAGTAAAACTGTTGCGCCGGATCATGAGCATCCCGCCACCATTGTTGCGGGTCTGGGTCGCTGAACGGTGGGGTGTCGGCAGCCGTTTTGCGTCGGGCGTAGTGGACGTTCACACTATGAATGACTGCACCGTGCTGATCATGCTGCAAATTGATCAGGTGCTGACACTGCGGGTCGTCGCTCTGGCCTTCGTATTGAGAACCGATGGATTCCAGCAGCAGGGGCAACAGGGAAGCATAGCGCCGCGGGCCTTGGGGTGCCTGTAGCAGACGGACCCGATAACGGTTTTCCTGGACCGAATACAGCGTCTCGCTTTTGCCTCCTGCGTATGTCTCGCTGCGCAGTAAATGACCGCTCAAGGCGCGGCAGATTTCAAGTCTGGTCGCTTCGTCTGTCGCAACAACCCGTTCGTCCTCACTATTATTTTCGCCGTATCGGCACAGTATGGCTTTACCCAACGCCATGGCTTGCGAATCGGCACCGTGATAGTCGCGTGGGTCCATGTCCATTGCCTGGCCGGTATGAAACCAGCTTTTTTTCAAGCAAGGCTCTGTGAAACCTGGCGAATCGGCATCGTTGGGATTGGTTTCATTGTCGGTTTGGATCAGCAGGCCGAAGCCACGGAACTCCCGTTCGATGCCATCGTAATAACCTTGGCGATAGGCAAACCGCTGGGTCAGGCGATTACCGGTGATTTCGTCCCTCTGGACCAGGCGCGACACCAGGTGCAGAGGCATCGGTACATGGCAGGCCAGGGACTCTTTGGCTATGACTCTCGAGGCTTTCTCGTCCAGCCATTCCTGGGCCGAGCTGCGATAAGTGATGCGGTTGGCGGCGCCCATGTTGTTGTAAGTGACGGTCAACAGATAGGGTTTTTCGTCGACAAAACCGTAGTGCCAATGTTGCGCGGGGGTCAGATGCGGCATGCTCAACACCAAGCTGGAGCAACCCAGCCCTTGCAGGTCGACGACGCTTACTTGGCATAAATTGTCGTAGCGCAGGCCGGCCGGCCAGGGCAGCTCAACTGCGGGAGCGAAGCCATTGCCACCGCGGTTCATGAAGATCAGCATTCGATCCGCTTGCAGATAGATCAGGTCGGCGGCACCGGAACCATCCAGGTCCGCGAGACGGATGCGCGAGGCATCGAAGGTGGGGTAGGCGAGGCCCGGAAAATCCAACACGATGCCTTTGCCGAATCGCCCATGGCCCAGGTTTGGCCAGCACCTCACTTCGTCGTGGCGAATTCGCACCAGGTGTTGCTGCCCGCTGCCGAGCAGATCACTGAACGCCACCAGTTCGGAAGGCGACCCGTTGAATACCGGCAGGGCATCGTCATCGTCGTCGCGAGGAACTTCCCGCGCCGCAGCGAAACCATCCTCGCGCTGGTTGGCATACAAGCGAACGCTGCGTGGGCCTATCAGGGCAAGGTCACTGAGCCCTTCACCCATCAGGTCGGCCAGATTCCCTTTCGGACTGAAGAATTCGCTAGGAAACGCCTGGAAGGTCGCGAAGTTCGACCACTTGCGATCCGCTCCGAGCGAAAAGAAACCGCTGAGCCCCGGTTGGGCAATGATCCAGTCCAGGCGACCGTCGCCTGTGAGGTCACTCAATGTTTGGTACAGCGTTTTCGCTGTGTCGGTGACCGGCGTCTTGGGCAGCTCTTGCCACTGACCGTAAGCCACTTCATCAGTATTGGCTTTAGCGCGCATGGGTTCACGGTAATACCAGCCTGCCGCGCGTCGATGGAGCACGCCGGGCAACCCTTCACCGTACAAATCCACCAGTTGAAAACCCTGTTCGCCGTCGAACACGCCCTCAAAACGTTTCCAGGCGCCAACATCGGTCAGGTCGTTGACCTCGCTGTAGCGAAACTCCATGGGAGGACGACTTTGAGGCACTGCTCCGTCGCCGAACGCTTGGTCGTGCGCTGCACTCAGAAGCTTATATCCCAGGGAGGTTTCGCGGTACTCAAGCAGCACACGCCGTACGAGAACAGGATCGGCGCTCAACTCGAGGAAGCGATGAAACATCAATACCTGGCGACATAGGCGAGCGGTACGTAGTTCGAAACCGTAGGCAAAGTTGGAAAACGCATCGCTACGTTTTTGCGGTTGCAGGCCTGCGTAGGGCGGCTTCTCCTCATACCCGATACTTCGCTCCCCATAGTCGAACACCAACTCGAAGTGCCATTGGTCCGGTGTGGGCGGATCTGTTTTCCAAGCGTAAAGGCTGGTGTCGGCCTTCACATTGCCGTAGCGCACATGACTCAAATAGCGTTGGGCTCCGCCATTTCCCGCGTACACATATTGAATGTGCTCGCCATGCGCACTCAGGCTTTCCTCCAATAGCCACTCGCCTACGCGGCTTGCGTCCTGGGGATCGGTCCGTCGCGACTCGGGAGTTTTTCCGTAGACATGCAGACTGCCATCGGCCCCGTGCACGAGCCAGAAACCCGGTTTATCCCCATCCGCCGACCAATGTTCAATCCGGTCGAAGCTGCTTTCTATTCTTGGCAGGTGACGCGTCACTGTGTAGGTCGTGCCCAGGTCCAGGTCGTTGTAGCGATTGACTTGAGTTGGACTGATGCCATGTTCGGGCAGCCAGACCTCTGCGCTGGGACCGACGATTTCGTCATCGTCGTTATAGGCGGGCACGCCCTTGCTGGTGCGTCGCGCGACGCTGGGCAGCGACAGCCCCCAGCCGATGCCGAATACGCCGTTGCCAAGCGAGCTGGCATAACCCAGGGACAAGGCTGGAGAAAAACCGCGTCCCGGCGAAATCGGCAATGCGATTTCATAGGTGGCCGTACCGTGGGCGCCGATGTCGGCCCAGCCTTTACCAATACTTTGAATGGCGCCGCCGCCCTGGGGCAGTGACGGCGCGGTGACAGGCAGGAGGGAGTGCGCATTCATTGCGAAACTCCGCCGACCCTGGCCGTATAGCCCACATGGAGGATGACATCAGTCAACGATTCCAACAGGACTTTTTGTGCTTCAGGATTGGGAAACGCCAGTCGCCACTTGGATGCGGCACCGGTGTACTCGAACGGCAGGTAACGTTCATCGTTGAAATTCAGGGTAAACAAGCCGTTGTCATCGACACCGGTGGAAAGGGCGATTTGCTGGTTGGCGCGCCGGCCCCCCATGACGTTCTTTGGATGATTAGCAGAAATGCACACTTCACTGGAGGTTTGGGTCAGCGTGGCTCGGATGTTTTCGTAAGGACCAACCACGGCCGGCAAAGAAACACTGATGGTTTTGATCCGTCGCAGGTAGTGGTTCTGATCCTTGTAATCGTCCTCGAATAGTTGGTGGGGTAGCTCAAACTCGCATTCGCCATGCTTCAGGTCGGCATGGATATCCGGCCATGATTTGTTGATCGTCAAGCCTGTGGTCTGGCTCCTCAAATGACGTAATGAAATCGTCTTGCGGATCTCCAGGTCTCGCCCGTTAAGGCGCAGATATTCGGCCTGCATGTTCAACAGGCCGAGTTTCAATTGCGCGCCCGCTCCCAACCCTCGATAGGTGGTGTTCCATGCGCCAGGTTGGATAAATCGCCTGTCGAAGTCGGCAATTTCGTATTGCCAGGCACTCTCGGCGGCCAAGCATAGCGACAGCGTGATGTCGTAGGCCTGGCGATAGAGCACCGCAAACTGACTGTTCAGCCATTGGTACAGCTGTGCCTTGGTAAAGCGTTTGCTGAGAAAATCGTAGTTGGCCTTGGTTTGGCTCAGGGTTGATTCGGCCAGGCGCAGTTGCAGGCGAGTGGCGGTTTCCTGCTCGGAAAACTGCGCCAGTTGTGTGTCAATCTGCGCCAGTTCAAGCTGTGCTTGATCATAGAGGTGCTGCCAATCCTCACGGCGGCGATCGAATATGGCTTGACGGTCCAGGTCGGCCGCTATCGTGCGGCTTATGATCGCGCTGCTATGGGCGGCCGCTGAGGCCGCGAGCAGCGGGCCCTCCCAACGGCTGCCGCCAACGCTGAAGCCCACGACGTTTGGAGCCAACATTAGCCCACCGGCTGCGACTTGGAAGCCCAGTGCCGCGGCCTCCATCGTGCCGCTGGTTATATGGAACGTACTGACGCTTATTTCCTTGTCATTCACACCACCGTCCAACAATTTTTTGTAATGGTCTGTGCGGTTTTGAGCAATTGTCTGGCTTGCGAGCAGCGCCTTGCGGTTTTGACGATCGATATTCACTGCTTGGCGTTGCCGGTCGACCGAAATTTTCGCCAGGTTCCAGGCTTGCTGCTGCTGTAGCTCTTGTAGCTGTGCCTGCTCCTTGCGCTCGATCAGCGATAGCAACGTGGTGCCAAATTGGCTGAGGCTTTCCACTGCACTCAAGGCCTGGCTGTGCATGACCGAGTACCGAAAGTGCGGAATAGCTGTGTCCGGCAACCGTCGAACCGTATTGTCCGAACTATTCAAGACCGCGGGGCTGAGCAACACGCGAGGATCCAGCGGCGCTGCAAATATCGGCAGATGCAGCGGTTTGCCAGCAATGTCGAGGTTATGCCGCAAGTTGTACAGGCGGCTTTCTGCAATGTCCCAGCACCGAAGCAGCTGCGGGTGGAATGGCAGGCGTAGATGCGGGCTGTCGATGGCTGGTAAGCACGCCTGTGAGTGACCGTCGCGAACCGGCAATAAGGGCTGAGAGGGGGCGAGTGACTGTTCAAATGTACGCAAGTCGTCACTGGTCGCTTTGCTCAGCATTTGCAGGCTGATGTTTTTCCAATGATCGATCAGGTGAACGACCGGGCGTGATCCCAGCAGATCCAGAACCCGCACGTACCACAGCTTTGCCTCACTGAGGCCGTCAGGGGTCAGTTCGCGGTAGGCGGCGTCGCCTCGATTGATCAGGATGTCGAGGTACAGGAAGTACAGTGCTTTGCGAAAGTGCACTGGATGACTGAGTGCAACCTGATGAGGGTCGTGGGGCGCCTGGTCGGCATACGAAGGCGTGCTGCTATCGATTAACGGAACGGCCCTCCAGCAGTCTTCTTTGCCGCGACTTGGATCGAAGATGCGGCGCAACCAGCGTTCGGCTTCCTCGTAGCGCTGCTCGGCGTTCAAGCGATGGGCGACCAGCCATGGCAAGTAGAGGAACAGTTCGGTGAAGTAACGACCGTAAGGGCCGTGGAAATCCATCCTGTTGACGATGTCGTCTGCAATGGCGGGTTCCGGCAGGTGTTGGGTCGTAGTGTCGAACAGTTCATCCAGGTTGTTTTCGGTACGCTGGATCAATTCCGGAGCGAACACGGTGTTTAGCCTGATCGGTTGGCGCTTTTGGCTTTTGCTGTCGCTGTTCTTGATACCGGAAGTGGCAAAGTCGATGAATTGGGTGGTTCCCAGGTCGGGCGTCGATAGGGCGGCGATCTTTGGCGGGGCGAAGCCCTGTGGAACCAGGGTGATTTTGATTTCTTTGAGGGCGAAGTAAATTGTTTTTCCCGGTTCGCTAGGGCGAGCCAGCGCAACCCCACAAAACAAAGTCATACCGTTCCAATTAATATCCTCAATTCGCAAGGGGTAATCAAACTTACTGGGTAAGGCCTCCTTCAAATCGGACTCAGCCACAAGCGTCAGTTTGTCATGTGTTAACGAGTTTGCCTCTAATGAGATGGGGTGGCGCATTATTATATATTTTCGGTACAGCCTATCCGCTTTACATGTGAGGTCAGCCACTGCCGGGAAATCAATATATTCATCGTACGTAAATAATAGGTGGATTTGTTTGGTAGCGGTGTTAGACGTATGCGGGGAGAGGGTTTCAAAAAGCTTGATCAAGTAGCGTACTGCGGACACTGAGATAAATTTTCCAGCCAGGCTTCTACTACCGCTAGCGAGTTCGGAGAGTTTCGAGAAGCCTGGGGTTTTTTCATCGTCTCTAATGACGTCGGATAGTTTGTCGAATTGCAGTTTGTAACTTAGAGCTGAAGGGATAAAAATAGTGTGAAGTATGGAGCCGTCGCTAAGTTTTATATAAGAGGAAGGCGAGCTTTCGCCAGGGGAAGGTAACACGAGCTCAAGATGACCGGAGAAATTAAAGTGGATGTCACCCACAGTAAGTGGAAAAGCCTCGTCGTCGGCATCAATCGATAGCCTGGGTGCCGCGTCGATAGATTTGAGAATGGCGACATTAATATGACCATCGAGAACCGAAAGTTGATGGCTGACTTTTTTTGGGGGAGAGGGGGCCGCATTAAGCTCGACATTTAGTATGGACGTACATGTTTGAATGTTCTGTCTATCAGGCTCGATGAAGGTGTGGTCAAGGTCCAGGGCAGGGCGTTGGGTCTGCGATTGTTTGATGCTTGTTACGCTGGCAGACGCGTGAGCTAGGTTTTTGTCGATGTAAATTGTTTTGATGAAACTGTAAGGACTGGACGATGCCGGCGTCGAGTCGATTGTTGATCGTCGAACGCTTATCGCTAGATAGAGTAACGCTTGCGAACTCATGCGGTGCTGCACCGCAACGGTACATATCGATTGTTGGATCGCCGTCTGATCCTTCACGCGAAGCGCGTCGTCGTCACAATATCCTTGCAGGGCAACTCTTGGAGTACTCCAAATGCCATCCTGTTTTTTGAAGCAATAGCTTAACCGCAGTAGCGGATGATTCACCTGTGGGGCCATGGCTCCTGCGCTCGAAGGAGCACTGGAGGCCGACGGGTCCTGATGGATGCATTCGGCCCACACGACGAACAGACGATTGTTGAACCACACCGGACGAATAGAGTGTTCGACGGCGCTATCGGGAATGGGCACATCGGCTTTTTCCCAATCCGACCAGGCATACGGATCCGGCTGATCCAGTTTGCGGGCGATGGCAGGGGGCTGTGGTGGCGGACCGTTAAGCGGGCGTTGCGCCATGTCCAGCGAGCGCCAGAAGTAAGTGTTTTCGGTACGTGACTTGGCGATGAAATAGTAGGTGCTGTTGGCAAAGTCTTCGTTGTCGATGTAGCCATTGAGAATATTCAAATTGGCGATTTCTTCGAGTCGGGTCAGGTAGCCCATGACCGCCGACTGAACCGCTTCAGGCTGGATCCGGTTCTGGTTAAGGTCGTTTTCCAGTTGCTGGAAATTATCGCTCTTGTTGTTCCTCAGGACGGGGTCCAGGTAACTCGCCGGGAAATGAAGCAGATTCTGATGAGCCGCCCAGATGGGGTATTGATGCATCTCGTTGCGCCACGTTTGCGTGTGCTCGGGCGTGATGCTTTCCGGGGCGTAGCCGGGTTCCATGTTCATCAGGATGCGATTGATGTATTGCTGAAGACTGGCTATGGCGCATGCGACAGGCGTGGTGGGCACATCCTGGCTGACCAGTACGTCGAGTAGCCAGTATTCATAGAGGTCCTGGGCTGTTTTTAGGTTCGCAGTCTCGGGAGACTTCGATGCGACCTTGTTCAAATAAAGCGCCAACAGCGCATCACGCAAGTTTTCATCAAGCTGCTTTTTTATGGCAACAGTCATATTCATTCCTTGAATAATTGAGCGAAATCAGTGGCTGGCCGCGATTATTGCTTCGCCAACGACTTTCCATTCTTGTGCGGGACTCTCGCCATATAGCGCTGTGGCCTTGAGCAGAAGGCTTGCTGACAGGCCGGTACTCTTGCTGCATTCCTGGCAGCGGATGATCCAGTCCACTTCGTCCACTGAGCGAGCGCATTTCCCCGTCAAGTTTTCTGTCAAGCTTTGCACTTCGTCGTGGGTCCATCCCAGCAATTCGGCCAACCGCCTGTTGGCTGCGTTCGCGGAGTCCTCGTCACCGTTGGCAAATTGCAAGTAATGCAGCCATTGCTCTTCCGAACTGTCGTTAAGGCGAACGCAGTCACTGAAGCGCTCGTACAAATACACGGAATGAAGCGTCAAAGAGCTGGAGGGACTGGCGGAGAGCCAGGTTGGATGGTCCGCCAACTGCTGCAATGCGCTACCGCTCAGGTGCAGCTCTTGGCATACCTTGGCGTTGCGCAATAAGCTTGCCAGCACCTGAGGCATCTTCCCTTGGGGTGTACTGATAGCCGCCAAAACGCTCGATGCGGTAGTCCCGGTCATTTTCAGCAAGCATGGGACGTAGTCTGCGGACAAATCGACGAGTTCATGCAGCAGGTTTTCAAGCAGATGTTGGTCGTCGTTAGTGCTGGTACGCTTTGCCAGAAGGGCTTTGAACCGCTTCTCCAGATTCTCATCCAGCGGTAACTCGTCCAAGGAAGCTGCGAATAGGTGATAGGTCGATGCCACATCTCGGTTGGCCCGTTTAAACCAGTCGCTGGCCCAGTCCAACGCCATCAATACGTCGAGAATACAGGTGCCCTGAGAGGAGGAGTCCAACGTGCCCGTCACCATTGCCTTGTTGAAATTCTCACCACCTATCATGCGGGCCAGTGAGATGCATTCGACAAGTGTGAGCCCGAACATCCGTGCGATGCGGGCCTGGCGATAAAATGACGAGACGGTAGGCAAGTCATGCTTTAGCTCAGGAAGGTGCTGCTTGGTTTGTTCGATGAGCCACGACAGTGAATCGGGCGCCATCGCCAGCCCAAGGCCGGTGGCCAGGTAGCTCAAGTCCATTGGGGCGGTGATGACTCCGTTTTCTGCCTCGGGACGTTTGAATAATCGGGTGCTATCGAATATTCGGTCGAACAACGGCAGTTGCAGACCACTGGCGTGGATCGGAATGTCATGCAATAAACACGCAAACTCTTCAGGCGCTATGCCGTGGCGCCGATTGAGGTATCGATAGACGCCCAGGGTGCGCAATGTATTGATATTGAGCGTCATTGCCGTATTTTTTTCCGAGCGCATGGCGCTGGTAATCAGCGTATCGAGCTCGTTGAAAGGGATACCCATCCAGCGCTGCAGTCGGACCATTTTCTGTAAGCGGGAAAAGCGTTCCGGGGTCCCATATTCAAATCTGGACGTTGACGAGTTAAGCCCCATGGGCGCCGTCAGTTCCGCCCCATTGATGTAGGCAGCCCCATAGTTTTTAGGTTTTGAAGCAGGACTATGGGTCGAGGCCCGGGCGGCATATTCGCCTTGCGCCAATAAGTACCGGACTTGTTCCGTGGTCAGTCTGGTGCGCTCCTTGAAGAACTCGATATCGGGCAGTTGTTCGGGCGTTTCGGTGCCATAGGATTTCTTCAAATCGCTGAAGCCACCGTTGAATAGCTTCTGCTGCTCCGGGCTGAGGCCGGACAATAGCTTTTGCGCCTCGACAGGCAATGTGAAAACGCGTCCGTAGTATAAATTCCCTGGCGAGAGCGGCAATGACCGGCTCATTCGATAATTCAATTCGCCGAGCGCCGGTTTGCCTGTGCCCAGCCCAAGCAGACATTGATGATGATGCAGATCATAGGGCAGCGAAAACGGATAATGTTCAGTTGCAAGTAGCTGATGGGCATCCTTCCCAAGGACCGCCTTGATAGCGTCCTCCAAGGTGCGATTGACGATGTCCAGCATGGGGCGCGCAACGAGGGCGCTCTGCTGGCCCAGCATCAAGTCCTTCAAGTCCCGCCGTCGTTTATCAAGGGGGATTTTCTCACTGGATGAAAACGCACCTTCCAGCTGCCCAGCGAACAGATACAGTGATCGCAGATAGGCTACCGGCGAGTCGATTGCCGCGAGGTCACCTTCTTTACAGAACTCATCCCAGTTCTCTTGGAACAGCGTTTGATAGCTCGCTGAACCTGATTTTGATCTCGAGCCCAGGTCGCGCCTGTGGCGGGCTGAGGCATTATTGGGTGATACCAGATGTTCCAGGTACAGGCGGCTGATACGTCGGGCATAGCTTTGCGCGTTGTCGTAGGCCAGGTCGGCGGCCGCTTGGGTGTGCTTGCCGAGTTCAAGGGCGAACTGCGCCCTGGTCATGCGAGTGATGTCGAATACCGACGTCAATCCCATCCGTTGTAGCGCTGTGCGGAAACTGGCTTGAGTGTCATCGCCATCAGCTGCGGTGCCCAGGAGCCTCTGTACCAACGGGTTGTTGTTTGCATCCATGTACGGTCCATCTCCTGTCGAACGGAAGGTTCGTGCTGGCGAAAACGGTACAGGAGCGGGCAACTAAAGAAGGCCGGACGAGAGAAAAAAGCTTGTAGGAGAAGGCAATGCGTGCGTGAAGAAAGCTCTGCGTAGGGAAGCCGCATGAGGCCGCACATCGGCCTCATGCGAGAAGGAGTCAAACCCTGAAATGACTGACCATTTGCTGCAACTGACTGCCCAGCCGCGCCAGTTCAACGCTGGACGCCGCGGTCTCTTCGCTGGCGGCGGCGGTCTGTTCGGACACGTCGCGCACGTTGATGATGCTGCGGCTGATTTCCTCGGCCACGGCGCTTTGCTGCTCGGCGGCGGCGGCGATCTGCTGGTTCATCGACTGGATGTTCGACACCGTACGGGTGATGTTCTCCAGTGATACACCGGCCTTGCGGGTCAGGGCCACGCTGCTGTCGGTGAGGTTACGGCTGTTGTTCATCACGGCGGCCACTTGCTGGGTGCCGTTCTGCAGGCCGGCCACCAGGCCTTCGATTTCCTCGGTGGATTTCTGGGTGCGCTGGGCCAGGCCACGGACTTCGTCGGCGACGACCGCAAAGCCACGACCGGCTTCACCGGCGCGGGCGGCTTCGATGGCGGCGTTGAGCGCCAGCAGGTTGGTCTGTTCGGCCACGGCCTTGATCACGTCCATCACTGCGCCAATCTTGTCGCTTTCCTGTTGCAGCACGCTCATGGCGTCGGTGGAGCGCACCACTTCACTGGCCAGGCGTTCGATCTGGGCAATGGCTTCGCTGACCACCTGGTCGCCGGCACGGGCTTCGCCGTCGGCGGCGGCCGCTGCCTGGGAGGCTTCTTCGGCGTTGCGGGCAACTTCCTGCACCGTGGCGGTCATTTCGTGCATGGCGGTTGCGACCTGGTCGGTCTCGACTTTCTGGCTGTTGACCCCGGCACTGGTCTGTTCGGTGACCGCCGACAACTCTTCGGCGGCGCTGGCGATCTGAGTCACGCCATCACGGATGCCGCTGATGAGGTCGCGCAGGGTCACGCCCATGCGCGCGATGCCCTGTTGCAGTACGCCCAGCTCATCGCGACGGGTAACGATCACATCCTGCGACAGGTCGCCGCTGGCGATGCGTTCGACCACGGTAAGGGTTTCGCGCAGCGGACGGGTGATCTGCCGGGTGATGATGACGGCGGCAATGATGCCGACCAACAACGCCAGCAACGTGCTGACCAGTTGCAACGTGCGCGCCTGGGCGCTTTCAGCATCGCGACGGTCGAGCTGGATCTGGTACAGCTGTTCACTCAGGGAAACAATCGTCGCGCCCTGGTCGGTCATTTCCTTGCGCGCCTGCACCACGTCAGCCGTGGCCGATTTGAAGGCCTGCACGGCGCTGCGGTATTGCACCAGGGTGGTTTCCAGCTGACGCAGGTCGTCCTGATGGGCGCTGGCAAAATATTCGTTCAGCGGCTTGAGCGAAGCAATGGCGGCGTCCAGTTGGGCAAAGGCCTTGCGTTCGGTATCAGCGTTGGGGTTGGCGGTGTAGCCGCGCACTTCATAACGAGCGAGCATGAACGCCTGCTTGGCTTCAGTGATGGCCTGGAACTGGGCGAAGCGTTCATCGCTGAGAGCCATCTGCTTCACATCGGCATCGATGGCCTCGATCAGCTTGTAGGCCGCCTCGGCGTTCGCTCCCATGACATCACGAGCGCTGTTGCCGGTGCGGTAGGCGCTGCGCATTTTGTTCAGCGACACCTGGTAGGCGCTGATGGTCGCGCTCTGCTCCCTGAGCAGCTTGACGTTTTCCGGGCTCTTGAAGCTGTTGAGCAGCGCGTTCTGTTGTGCCACGAAACCGTCGAGGGTGGTTTGCACATTCTGTGCAGCGGTTTCGTCACCGTTGGCCAGCATGTATTGCAGGCGAGTCACGCGCAGTTTGGTCAGGCCAGCGTTGAGCTGGGTGATGTCGCTCATCCAATTGCTGCGGTCGATCAGGCCGCCCAGGCTGGTCCAGCTGGTCAGGGCCAGCAGGCAGGTCAGGACCAGCACCAGGCCGAAGCCCAGGCCCAATTTCATGTTGACGCTAATGTTGCCAAACCAGCTATTCATCAAATTCCTCCAGGAACGTTGTGCTGCTTATCGTCGGTTGGCTGGAAGATTGTTGTTGTTAAGAGCCAGCAAAAACGTGTAACGGAGGTTTATCGGCGGCGTGGCACGGATCTGTAAGATTTTTTTCGACATCGGGAAAGGCAGGGGGCACAGCGGGCGACTCGGCCTGAAACTCAGGCAAAAAAAGGCCCGCGGGAGAGCGGGCTAAAACCTTAGTTTCTTGAATGAGCGAGGCGATGTTAGCGAATCCCGCGAGGACGTGGGGTGAAGAAAAGTTCATGCAGGGCTGGCCTCGTCGATTGGCTGATCGGCCGTCTGACGCAGGCCTGTCAGTTCAATAGCGCATGCTCGGCACGTACCGAATTCATGAACGCCTGCATCGCCGATGACTGAATGCGATGGCGGCGGGTGATCAATCCGTACGGTGGCAACCGGGCTTCGAACTTGATCGGCAACACGGCGAGCAAGTCACGACCTGGATAATCCTCGACGACCGATATCGGGGTGACGCCGAGCATGTCGGTCTGCTGGACCAATGAGAGCAAGGTCATGATCGAGGTGGTTTCGACGATACTGCTGGGGATATCGACCCGGGCGTTGTGAAACACCTGGTTGATGATTGCGCGCATCGGGCTCGGGTGTTGTTGCAACACCCAGGTCATGCTCTGCAGCTCGGCCCAGCCCAGTCGGGTTGCCTGCGCCAACGGATTCTGCGCGCCACAAATGACACACAGTGCCTCTTCCCCGAGGCTGTCGAAGAGCAACTCTTCGGCGCGGGCACCGGCGGGAATCCGGCCCAGGACAATGTCCAGTTGATCCTGCAACAGCGCTTGCACCAGCACGTCGCTGGTGTCGACCTGGATGCTCATGGACAACCGGGGATGGCTTTGTTTCAGGGTCGCGATGGTGCGCGTCAGCAGTCCCGAAGCCAGTGCCGGAATGGCGCCTACTGCCACCCGGCCGAGGTTGCCGGATTCGAGTGCCACCAGTTCTTCGCGCATGCCGCTGAGCTCGGCGAAGACCATGCGCGCGTAGTAAATGACGGTTTCCCCGAATGGGGTGGCGCGCATGCCACGGGGCAGGCGTTCGAACAACTCGACGCCGAGCAAGTCCTCGGCTTCGTGCAGCATTTTGGTGGCAGCCGGTTGGGTCATGCCGATGTGGTCGGCTGCGCGGCGCAGAGAACCTAATTCCTGCAATGCCAGCATCAGCCGCAGTTGGCGCAGACGCAGTCGACTATGGATGACATTGGCAACAGGAATTCGGGTCATGGGCGGTGCTCGCTGGAAAGTCCGTGGCAAGCCTGACAATAAATGCCAGGCGTTACCAGCAGTGCCGAGTCACAGCAATGATTTCGCCTCGGCGACGTGGGGTTTACGCAAGCCCACCAGCAGGCCCAGTGCCTTGGAGATCAGCGGCCAGAACAGCATCAGCAGCGCGGCGGTGGTCAGGCTGCCCACCAATGGGTTGGACCAGAAAATACCCAGCTGTCCGTCAGAAAACAGCATCGACTGACGGAATGCGTCTTCGGCCTTGTCCCCCAATACAGCCGCCAGCACCAACGGCGCGATCGGGTAGCCGAGTTTCTTGAACAGGTAACCCAGCGCACCGAAGCCCAGCATCAGTACAACGTCGAAGAACGAGTTGTGCACCGAGTACGCACCGATGGCGCAGACCATGATGATGATCGGCGCGATGATCGAGAACGGAATGCGCAGGATCGACGCGAACAGCGGCACGGTGGCCAACACCACGATCAGGCTGACCACGTTGCCCAGGTACATGCTGGCGATCAGGCCCCAGACAAAGTCGTGTTGCTCGACAAACAGTGTCGGCCCGGGGTGCAGGCCCCAGATCATCAAACCACCGAGCATCACTGCCGCCGTGGCGGAACCCGGAATGCCCAGCGTCAGCATCGGCAGCAGCGCGCTGGTACCGGCAGCGTGGTCGGCGGTTTCCGGGGCGATCACCCCTTCGATCTCGCCTTTGCCGAAGTTGTCGCGGTTTTTCGAGAAGCGTCGCGCCAGGCTGTAGCTCATGAACGATGCCGCCGTCGGGCCGCCGGGGGTGATGCCCATCCAGCAACCGACCAGTGTGCTGCGCACAATCGTCCACCAGTAACGCGGCAATCTGGCCCAGGTGCGCAAAATCACCATCGGTGTGATGCGCGCATGTTCGCCACGAAACACCAGGCCTTCCTCGACCGTGCAGAGGATTTCGCCGATGCCGAACAGGCCGATCACCGCCACTTCAAAACTGATCCCGGTCATCAGGATCGGCTGGTCGAACGTCAGGCGCAGGTTGCCGGAAACCGTGTCCATGCCGACTGCCGCCATGGCGAAGCCGATCATCATCGCGACCACGGTTTTTAATGGCGGGTTCTTGCTCATGCCGATGAAGGTGCAGAACGCCAACAGGTACACCGCGAAGAACTCCGGCGAGCTGAAGGACATGGCGAACGCTGCGATTTTCGTCGACAGGAACGTCAGCAACAACACCCCGCACAACGCACCGATCAGCGCCGAGCTGAACGCGGCGGTCAACGCCTCGGCAGCACGGCCTTCGCGGGCCATCGGGTAACCGTCGAAGGTGGTCGCCACCGATGAAGGCTCGCCAGGAATGTTGAACAGGATCGAGGTGATTGAGCCGCCAAACAGCGCGCCCCAATACATGCACGACAGCAGGATGATCGCCGATACCGGCGACATGGTGAAGGTCAACGGCAACAACAGCGCCACGCCATTGGGAGCGCCGAGACCGGGCAACACACCGACCAGGATGCCCAGCAGAACGCCGATCACCATCAGACCGATGTGGCCCGGGGTCAGGATCAGGTGCATGCCCTGCAACAGGGAATCGAACTCGCTCATTTGAAGGTTCTCCCGGCCAGGGCAATCCAGTCGCCTATTGGGCCGGCATCCAGCGGGACCTTGAACCACAGCGCGAAAATCAGGTAGCTGGCGAGCGCCGCACCGAGGGAAACCGCACCGATCATCCACTTGCCGTAAGGCCTGGCGCGGACCTTGTCGCGCCACATGAACCAGGCAATGAAGCAGGCCGACGCGAGATAGATGCCGGCGAAGGGCATTGCACCGACGAACAGGGCAATGGGCACGAAAACCGACAGCACTTGCTTGAATGCACTGCGGGTGAGGAACGCAACACTCAGGGCCTGCCAGCGCACCACCGTCAGCACGCCGTTGGCGACGCTCGCCGCGCTCAGTATCAGGCCGATATAGAACGGGAAGTAACCCGGTTCAGGGCCGGCATCGCCCCAGCCGATGCCTTGTTCGACACTGCCGAACATCACCACGGCACCGAGCAGGGTAGTAAACAGCGTCAGGCCGAGCTCGACCCAACGGGTACCGACCAGCGCCGGTGAATCCGAAGAATGGGACATCAAACACCTCCAGTAGGTGATGACCGCCCTGGGGCGAGCGGCCCTGGCAACTTCAGTTTTTCAGCCAGCCGGCTTCCTTGAACACCGGGGTGACGCGAGCGACGTCCTTTTCGATGTAGGCGGTCAGGGGCTCGCCTTCGAGGAAAGTCGGCACCAGCGCGTTCTGTTTGACGTAGGCCTTGAACTCATCGGTCTGCGTGACTTTGCGCATCAGTTCGACATAAAAGGCGCGTTGTTCTGCGCTGACATCGCCGGGCATGAACACCGTACGCGGGAAGCGGTACTGATCGATGCCCAGGCCCTGTTCGTGGCAGGTTGGAACATCGGCCCAACTTTTGTTTCCGGCGACTTTCTCGGTGTAGCTCATGCGCTCCTTGCTGAATACGCAGAGCGGTTCGACTTGCTCACCGCGCCATTGGCTGATGCTTTCACTGGGGTTGTTGACGTTGGCCGCGATGTGTTTGCCGGCCAGTTGAGTCGCGGCTTCACTGCCGCTCTTGAACGGGATGTACACCAGTTTGCTGTTGTTGGTCTGGTTGAGCAGCAGGGTGAGGGTCTGGTCGACGTCCTTGGACTGGCTGCCCCCCATGCGCAGCTTCGCCGGATCGGTCTTGGCCGCTTCGTAGAAACCTTTCGCGTCTTTCCACGGCGCGCCCTTGTAGCTCCAGAGGATAAAGTCATCTTCGGCCACGGCGGCAATCGGGGTCAGTTCCTGCCATTGGTAGCCGAGCTTGGAAACCAGCGGCAACAGGTAAACGTTATTGGTGGCGATCACCAGTTTCTCTGCATCGCCCTTGTTCATCTTCATGTCGAGGAAGGCCTCGGCACCGTTGCCGCCACCCTTGTTGAGGACAATGGTGTTGACGTCGAGCAGCTTATGGGTGGTGATGATCGACTGGATCAGCCGACCGAGTTGGTCGGTTCCGCCACCCGGGCCGCCAGCGACGACGATTTCGACATTTTTGTCCGGTTGCCAGGCGGCGTGAGCAAGGGCGGGAAGGACGCCCACGGCAATCAGGGCGCCGCCTAGAAGAAGACGCGATGTGCGACGGACGAATGCATTTCGCATGATGGGCCTCGTTTTTGTCGTTGTTATGAGTGACTTGTCTGCGCGATGAAGCCGCAAGCCTGGCCTGAGTGTGGAAAGGTGCCGACGCCGCGTCTAGTCAAAACAATACATACACCGATAGCCTGGGGTTATAGCTCGCGAAAACGAGCGGGTGGACATCGTTCAGAGTCGAGGGGCTGGGGCTTTTTTTGAAACAAGCCGAAATAGAACGCGAAGGCTGAAAGCGCGCTGTGCCATAACCCGAAGCTATCACCTGATTTCAAGTTTTGATTAGACGGTTATCGCCAGGCCTCCGATAGTGCTCGGCAACGTCTTCAGGCCGACGGCATTTCACAACAATAACAAACGGGGTACATGCCATGGCTCAGGACGAGAGCTTTGCGTCATGACTTGGCGTGGCATGGACCCTTGAGGAGTGAAGCATGAAAAAAACCACTATCGCCATGGTCCTGGGTGACCCGGCCGGCATTGGCCCGGAATTGATTGCACGCTTGCTCGCCGAGCCCGAGGTACGCAGCAAGGCCAACATCATCCTGATTGCCGACGAAGCGGAAATGCGTCGCGGCATGCGCATCGCCGGCAGCGAGTTTCCTTATCGCCGGGTGGAGACCCTGGACGTGTTGGAGTTCGTCGATGACACGCCATTGTTCCATGACTTTCGCGGCGACACGGTCGGCGAGTTCCCCCGTAGCGAGGCCAGCGTGATTGGCGGTCGCTACAGCCTCGACACCCTGGAGAAGGCCCTGCGCCTGACCGAAGCCGGGACCACCGACGCGATCCTGTTCGGGCCGCTGAACAAGACCTCGTTGCACATGGCGGGCATGGCCCACAGCGATGAACTGCACTGGTTTGCCGAGCTGCTGGGCTTCCACGGACCGTTCTGCGAATTCAACGTGCTCGACAATCTGTGGACTTCACGCGTGACCTCCCATGTGGCCCTGTCCGCAGTGCCGGGCCTGCTCAGTGAGCAGCGGGTGGTGGAAGCGATTCAACTGATCGACACCGCCCTCAAGCGCAATGGTCTGGAGCAACCGCGAATCGGTGTTTGCGGCTTGAACCCGCACAACGGCGACAACGGTTCGTTCGGTCGCGAGGAGCTGGACATCATCGGTCCGGCCGTACGCTCGGCGCGGGCGCTGGGTATCGCGGCGCAAGGGCCGTATCCGGCAGACACGATCTTTCTCAAGGTCCAGGGCGATGCCAATGCCTTCGACGCTGTCGTGACCATGTATCACGACCAAGGCCAGATCGCGATCAAGTTGATGGGTTTCTCCCGTGGCGTGACGGTGCAGGGCGGCTTGCCGATTCCGATCACCACCCCGGCCCACGGCACCGCTTTTGATATCGCGGGGCAGGGCAAGGCCAACGTCGGCGCTACGCGTCAGGCCTTCGAAATCGCATGCCGGATGGGGCGCAACCGGCACTGATCCTGAAAACAATGCGGTCCGTTGTGGGAGCGAGCCTGCTCGCGATTACGGTAGTACAGACACATTTCCAGTGGCTGATAC
>NZ_JBHFJB010000156.1:66149-73867 GCF_057334555.1 Pseudomonas sp. AGC41 | reverse complement strand
CTGATACACCG
The DNA here is from genome assembly GCF_057334555.1 of Pseudomonas sp. AGC41. Classification (NCBI taxonomy): domain Bacteria; kingdom Pseudomonadati; phylum Pseudomonadota; class Gammaproteobacteria; order Pseudomonadales; family Pseudomonadaceae; genus Pseudomonas; species Pseudomonas sp. AGC41. Next base: position 73,856 of record NZ_JBHFJB010000156.1, on the reverse strand, counting down.
CTTTCGCGAGCAGGCTCGCTCCCACATTTGTTTGTGTATGGCTGATAACCCGATCTGCCCTCTTACCCGGATGCCCTATCACCTCAGGTTATCGCCGGATACGTATAAGTGATTATCCGCAGTCCTCGGACGCTGGCTAAAGTCGGCCCATCGGATGCCGGAGGCCCTCCTGCAAAGGCTCTGCGCACACGACCGACAATGACAAGAAGCCGCCGCCCAAGGAACTGTATTTTCATGAAAATCAAAGCGATCCGTACCCGCGTTTTCGAGTGGAAGGGCAAAGTCGTCCCGCCCCAGGCGCACTTCTGCACCAACGCCAGCGACATCCTGTTCGAGCGCGGCGACGCGATGGGCTCCTTCCGTTTCCACGGCTGGCTGGTGGTGGAAGTCGAGACCGACAACGGCCTCGTCGGTATCGGCAACTGCGCCCTGGCGCCGCGTGTGGCCAAGGAAATCATCGACACCTACCTGGCACCGATCGCCATTGGCGAAGACCCTTTCGACAACGAATATATCTGGCAGAAAATGTACCGCCAGAGCCACGCCTGGGGCCGAAAAGGCATTGGCATGGCGGCGATCTCGGCGATCGACATCGCGATCTGGGACATCATGGGCAAAGCGGTCAACAAGCCGGTGTTCAAGTTGCTCGGCGGTCGCACCAAGGAAAAGATCTGGACTTACGCTTCCAAGCTCTACGCCAACGACAACCTCGATCTGTTTCTCGAAGAGGCCCAGGGTTATCTCAACCAGGGTTTTACCGCGCTGAAGATGCGCTTTGGCTACGGTCCGAAAGACGGTCCGGCGGGGATGCGCCGCAACATCGAACAAGTGCGCGCCCTGCGGGAGCTGGCCGGCCCTGACGTCGATATCATGCTCGAATGCTACATGGGCTGGACCCTGGAATACGCGAGGCGCATGTTGCCGAAGCTGGCCGAGTTCGAACCGCGCTGGCTGGAAGAACCGGTGATCGCCGACGACATCGAAGGCTACATCGAACTGAAGAAGATGGGGATCATGCCGATCTCCGGAGGCGAGCACGAGTTCACTTCCTACGGCTTCAAAGACCTGTTGGAACGCCGCGCCGTCGACGTCATCCAGTACGACACCAACCGCGTCGGCGGCATCACTGCCGCGCGCAAGATCAACGCCATGGCCGAAGCCTGGTCGGTGCCGGTCATTCCCCATGCCGGGCAGATGCACAACTACCACTTGACGATGTCCACCACCGCCTCGCCGATGGCCGAGTTTTTCCCGGTGTTCGACGTCGAGGTTGGCAACGAACTCTTCTACTACGTGTTCAAGGGCGAGCCGCAACCGGTCAACGGGTACATCCAGCTCGACGACAACACTCCAGGCCTGGGCCTGGAAATCTCCGATGAATACCTGAGCGACTTCAACATCATCGAGTGACCTGGACGCGCCGCAAATGAGCGGCGCCTACCCTGATTTCTGGAGGCCACCATGCGCCTGATTCAATTTGAAAACTCCGCCGGAGAGCGCCAGGTCGGCGTCGTCGACGGGGCGCTTGTTCAAGTGCTCAAAGCAACCCGCAATACCCGTGAACTGGCGCTCGCAGCGATCCGCGGCAATCGCAGCCTGCATGAAGAAGTCGCTTCGCGCGGCACCGAGCCGGGCCCGGATTACGCAGCGCTGTTGCACCAAGGCAAAGTCCTGCCGCCGCTGGATCACGAAGACCCAGCCCATTGCCTGATCAGCGGCACCGGCCTGACACATCTGGGCAGCGCCTCGGCGCGGGACAAGATGCACCAGCATGACGGTGAGATCGAGGCCGGCATGACCGACACCATGCGCATTTTCAAATGGGGGATCGAGGGCGGCAAGCCGGCGCCAGGGCAGGTCGGTGCGCAACCGGAATGGTTCTACAAGGGTGACGGCAGCATCGTCGTGCGCCCCGGCGCGGACTTCCCGGTGCCGCCGTTTGCCGAAGACGCTGGCGAAGAGCCCGAGCTGACCGGCCTCTATGTAATTGGCGACGATGGCCAGCCGTATCGCATCGGTTATGCCTTGGGCAATGAGTTCTCCGACCACGTCATGGAGCGGCGCAATTACCTGTACCTCGCCCACTCGAAACTGCGCAGTTGCTCCTACGGCCCGGAGCTGCGCGTCGGTGAGTTGCCCAGGCATCTGGTCGGCACCAGTCGCATCGAACGCAATGGCGAAACCCTCTGGGAGAAGGCTTTTCTCAGCGGCGAGGACAACATGTGCCACAGCCTGGCCAACCTGGAATTTCACCACTTCAAGTACGCGCAGTTCTTGCGGCCGGGTGATGTGCATGTGCATTACTTCGGCACCGCTACCCTGTCGTTCGCCGACGGTGTGAAGACACAGCCGGGGGATCGCTTCCGGATCAGCCTCGATGAGTTCGGTGCGCCGCTGGTCAACGGTATCGGTGAGAGTGCCCAGCCGCTGCCCATCGGCCAGGTGCGTGTGCTCTAAGCCTTCAACAGGAAAATACCCTCATGACATTGGCGCCAGCAACTTTCCGCTGGCCCTTTCCACCGCTGGCGGTGACACCGCTTCGGCGCTGACAGCGGGGTGCCCGGTGGTGTTCAAGGCCCACAGTGGCCACATGGCGACTGCCGAGTGGGTGGCGGACGCGGTCATCCGTGCCGCTGAACGAACTGAAATGCCGGCCGGCGTGTTCAACATGATTTATGGCGGGGGTGTCGGTGAATGGCTGGTCAAGCATCCGGCCATTCAGGCGGTGGGCTTCACCGGTTCGCTTAAGGGTGGCAACGCCTTGAGCCACATGGCCGCGACCCGGCCACAGCCGATTCCGGTGTTCGCGGAAATGTCGAGCATCAATCCGGTGTTCCTGCTGCCCGAAGGGTTGGCGGTACGCGGCGAGCAGATCGCGGCGCAGTTGGCCGGTTCGGTGACGTTGGGGTGCGGTCAGTTCTGTACGAATCCGGGTTGATCATTGGCCTGCGCTCGCCGCAGTTCAGCCTGTTTCTGCAACGCTTCTGCGCGAGCATGAACCAGCAACCGCCACAAACCATGCTCAACACAGGCACCTTGGCCAGTTACAGCCGCAGCCTCGGTGAGCTGCTCGAACATCCGGGCCTGACGCACCTGGCGGGCAAGCCGCAACAGGGCAACCAGGCACAGCCGCAGGTGTTCAAGGCCGATGTCAGCCTGTTGCTCAAGGGCGATGCATTGCTTCAGGAGGAAGTGTTCGGGCCGACCACCCTCCTCATCGAAGTGGAGAATCGGACACAGTTGGCGGCGGCGCTGCACGGCCTGCGCGGACAATTGACGGCCACGTTGATCGGCGAGGCTGACGAATTACTGGAGTACCGTTGGCTGACAGAAGTACTGCAGGAAAAAGTCGGGCGGATCCTGCTCAACGGCTATCCGACCGGGGTGGAGGTGTGCGAGGCGATGGTGCACGGCGGACCGTATCCGGCGACATCCGATTCACGAGGAACGTCAGTGGGCACGTTGGCCATCGATCGTTTCCTGCGGCCGGTGTGTTTCCAGAATTACCCGGATGCGTTGTTGCCCCAGGCATTGCAGAACGGCAATCCGCTAGGGATTCGGCGGCTGGTGGATGGGGAGGTAACTGATCGAGCGTTGTGAGCGGCGCGATCGTTGAATCCGAAGTTTTTTTTCACATCGCTTTCACTGCCTGCCCACGTCCGCCTCTCTACTGTCGCGCCATCGAATCACTGGGTGGATGCCGTCGGGGCGGCTTGATGTGGAACTGAGACTGAGTCTTTTCGGCCTGACGCGCTTGATCGATAGGCGCCGTTTTGCCCGTTACCAAAACGCCGTGGTCGTGCTCGCCTCGGCGCTGCTGGCTGTTCTGTTGGTCCTGTGGCTGCTCAGCCCGGCGGCGGTGCCGGACCTGGCCCACGGCAACGTCGCCGGCGCCCGGGCCCTGGCCAATGGCTGGGCCAAGGGCGAAATGATCGTGCTGGTGCGCCATGTCGAGCGCTGCGACCACTCCAAGGCTGCTTGCCTGGATGACCGCGAAGGCATCACCGACCGCGCCCGTGCCGTTGCGGTGGAGCTCGGGGCCCGGTTCGAACAACTGGGCCTGGACCACGTCGATCTTTACAACAGCCCACGGGTGCGCACCGCGCAGACGGCGGGCTACATGTTCAACAAGGTGAGTGCCGGTGACGATTGGCTGTTCAACTGCCGACATGACCTGCTGCGCAATGCCCTGGCGCACAAAGTGGCCGGTCGCAACCTGATCCTGATCACCCACAGCGAATGCCTGCAGGCGATGGAAACAGAGCTTCTGCGCCCGACCTCGACGTTCGGCTACGGTGCTTCGCTGTTTCGTTTCCATCGCCCAGCCACAAGCGCCACGGTTGCTCGGTTTTATCGAAGCCCCTGATTGGCGCTCGGTGACATTCCAGTAATTCTTCCCACGACCAGGAGCGCTCATGCTGACGTCTGCCCGCGCCCGTTTCTACGGGCTCAACCTCGGAATTCCCCTGGCCTGTGCCGCCGTGGTGTTCCTGCTGTTCGATCTGGCCCGTATCGACATTGCCATCAGCAATCTTTTCTATGACCCGTTGCATCAGGTCTTTCCGTTGGGGCATGTGCGGCTGTTCGAGCAAATCACCCACAAATGGGCCAGGGCCATTCCACACTGGACCGGCAAGGCGGCCATCATCGGTGCCCTGTTGTCGTTTTTCTGGCCGCTGTTCAAACCGGAAAAGCGCCCTGGGCTACTTCGCGTACTGGACAGAACCCGACTGACCAAACCGCTACGTTTTGCCTACAAACACCGTCGCGATTTCCTCTACGTTGTCTTCGCCTTTTCGCTCAGCACCGGGGTTATCCATTACCTCAAGGGTCATACCAGCGTATACTGCCCGGTGGAAACCACCCAATACGCCGGCAAGATCGAGCAAAAGGAATGGTTCCAGAACTTCGACCTGCTGAAAGTCGCCGGTGACGGCCGTTGCTGGCCGGGTGGTCATGCGTCCGGCGGCTTCACGATGCTGGCGCTGTATTTCGTCGCCCGCCGCTACCGCTGGCGTCATTCCAAGGCCGTGATGTATGGGGCGCTGGCCTTGGGACTGGTCTACGGCACCACACGTGTCCTGCAGGGTTGGCACTACATGTCCCATACCTTCTGGTCGGGAATCTTTGTCTGGTTGAGCTGTTGGCTGATGGCGCTGATGTTTTATGGACGAGGCGCCTTGGAGCAGCCGCTGTCGAATCGACAGCGCACGGTGCCGCCCGTCGTGCCAGCGTTGGGCGACGCGCCTTCCTCCGCCTGAACGGCAGGCCTGAAAACTGCGGATAGCGCGAATCAACCGAGCCATTCGGACGCATCCTGTGAGATGCGTCTCTTTTTTACGCAGAAAGTTTTCCCTCTCCTGAACTGACGACGATATGCGCGGTCTGGTGTGCGCGCAACGCTGTGCCTGCATCCGGTTGGCCTGCTCGCACGCTTGCTGTCATTTCTGTATCGAGGGATCGAACATGTCCGTAGTTGCCTTAGGGACGAGGCTTGTCGCTGCGTCGCTGTATTTTCTAGCGATGAACATCGCCGTTGCCGCGCCCACCCCCGGCGATACGGACCTGATCCGCGAACGCCAGGACGTCTGATCCTGCTGACTCCAGAAAGGGTGCCTGGGTGCCTAAATGAATGAAGTCATTAAACAGTTTGATATTCTTTGCGATGTGGCTGCGGCCGCCTTTAGTGAAGAGCTAGAGATTTCCTACGAGAGGTCTTTGTTAAATGTTTTGGAATTTGTTAAAAAAAATCCGGAGTATAAGGAAGATTTCATAGAGAGATTCAAGTTAATTTTAATGTCTGGGGGCTCGCCATTTGAAGTTGTGGCATTTTGCATGCGTGAGCTTCAGTGGTACGAAATTAAAGAATTTGTAATTTCAAAGATGAATCCTTCGGAGAACCCTCGTAGTGAGGCCCTGCGAAGCACATTAACCGCCTATGATGATTTTTGGCCTGATGCGGATCTTTATCGCTACTATGGCGCAGACTAGTTAGTGCAGGTGCGAAAAGCGGGATGGTTGTGGAAATCAGCGCCGAGGTAGAAGGCTTTAAAACGTTGTCGGCGGATTTTTCCAGTTTCATGTTGGACAAGCTTAAGCATGGTAAAGGTCTAGTCGACTGGCGCGCAGATAACTAATCGTCGAAAGACCCTAACAGGCTTGAGTGAGAGGCAGACCACGTTCCTGCCCAATTTCTGCGAAACGTGATCTGCCGCGTATTCAGGCCTTGGTCGACTCATGTTGCAAGTGGACGAAATCCACGGCCCCAGCGACGCCCAGCCCAAAGGCATGTACGCCTCGCCCCTGCACGGGCCTGCTGTGCATTACGCCTACCACCCTTGCGACGATGCACTGCTGTCGGTGCACGAATATGTCGGGAGAGGTTGGAAGCTCCCACAAGCCTGAAGGAGAGCTTTGCCCGTGGCAGTTCGAACACTTTACCGCTGTCTAGCCAAGGTCGGTGACGAATGGAAAATACCAATATGGAGTACACCGACAAACAACGCTGGTTTGCGCTCACCAAGATAAACACCCTCTCGGCCCTGTCGCAGATCGTGCAGATTGGTACCGTCACTCCGCTGCTGTCGCTTTCGCTGGAGCAGCAAGGGGTCGAGCCGGCAAAGATCGGGGTGATTGTCAGTGCCTCGTGGTTAGCGATCCTGTTGCTCTACAAGTGGGTTCCCCGCTTGTTGGCCCATCTGGGCCTCGTCAAGACGAATATCCTCAGCGCAGCACTGACGATTTCCGCGCTGATTGGCATGACCCTGACTACCCATTTGGTACTGATTTTTTCGCTGAACTTCGTGCTCGGTATCGGCTTGATCCTGCGCTGGATCGCCTGCGATACGTGGATCGTCGCGGTCGCCTCAAAAGACGAACGCGGCCGGGCGATCGGTGTGCATGAGACCTTGATGGGCCTGGGTATCGCTGTTGGCCCGCTGGTATTGGTTGTGTTCGGCGTGGAAAGTGCCGCGCCTTACTATGCCTGTGTCCTGATCGTGTTGTTATCCGGCGCGCTGGCCTTGACCCTCAAGGACTACGATACGCGACCGCAAACCCCGACGGAAAAACGCCATGGCAAGTTGTTCAGCGTCATCCCCACGGCGCTGTGTGGCGCGTTTATCGCAGGCTTTTCGGAAACCTCATCCGTATCATTCCTTGCAGGCTACAGCCTCTCGGCCGGTTATCTGTTGACCGCCGCCACCCTGCTGATATCGGTGTTCGGCATTGGCGGCACTGTCCTGCAACTGCCGATCGGCTGGATGGCCGATCGCAGCTCGTACAAAGTCGGCCAATTAGTCTGCGGCTTGATACTTTTGCTGGGTACGCTGGCCATTCCGCTCAGCCAGCCGTTTCCTTGGCTGGCGACGATTATCGTGTTCCTGTGGGGAGGCGCCATCGGCGGCATGAACACCCTGGCAGTGATCGAGGCGGGAGACCGGGTTGGAGAACATCAAGTGTCCACCGCCATGACGGCCATTGCGATGTTCTACACCTTGGGCAGCGTATTGGGCCCCATTGCCACGGGGGCGACAGTGTCCTACGTCAGCGCGCATGGACTGATGATCTCGGTGGGGATAGTCGGTGCGGTTTTTATTGCGATGTTGATTTTGCGTAGAGCGCCGCGGGAGGGTAGTTTGCGCCGGTGATCTTGTTTTGGCGCCGTGTGCTGTTGCGGGGGGGGGGGGCAAAAACTGGAATGCCCAC
>NZ_JBHFJB010000156.1:42998-66045 GCF_057334555.1 Pseudomonas sp. AGC41 | reverse complement strand
GCAGAAGCCTCTCTATTTGCTGGATTTTAGGCACAAAAAAAGACGTCCATGGACGTCTTTAGATGTTGAAGTGGTGGGCCGGGGTAGTTTGAACTGGAGCGTTAATTGATTGATTTTACTGTCGATTACCGGCTTTCTCTATTTGCTGGGATACCAAACGGAATACCACCCAAAACGCTGCGCGTGCTGAACAAGCGTTATGTGAAAAAATTTTGTGAGGTATTGGAAATAAGCAAGTCACCACCTCGCGACATCGTCCATCTTACGGACCGATCAGGTTTTCTGGCCGGCCGATACGCTCTCTGCGTGCTCCCCAAGCACTCAGCGCTCTTGCTCCTGCGAGGTAAAGACCTTACGAGCAGCAGGAGTGTGGTGATCAGTTGAGCTCCTTGGATCTAGTCACTAGTTAAGACTTGCTGGCGTTTCTTCCCAGCCATTTCAGCGGAGGGTGAGGCCGAAGAGCGGCTGGCTCGAGTGTCCTACAAGCTCCGATAGCTGAACTGAATTCTAGCCAGGCACTGCGAAACGCAGTACATTTGCATGACATCACCACCGAGATGACGTCATGTCACGCCTGAAAGACGAAACTCTTTCCATCCGTACCTCTGCCGAAATCAAGCAATTGCTGCGCATGGCCGCTGAGCGTGAGCGCAGGTCAATCGCATCGATGATCGAAATTCTCGTCTTGGAGTACGCCCGGTCTCATCGACTGGAGACAAAGCAACTTGAAAATTAATGCACATGGAAGCCATGTGGTCGCCTATTCCGTGAACGAGCAGGGCGTTCTTAATAATTTTATGGATATTGACGTCAGGAATTAATTCATGACCACCACCGAACAACAGATCGAGCTAGATCTGATTAAAAAGCTCGGAGATTTGAAGTACGTATATCGGCCTGATATTCGTGATCGTAATTCCTTGGAAGCAAATTTTCGCGAAAAGTTTGAGTCGCTCAACCGAGTGCGTCTGACAAACGGCGAGTTTCAGCGCTTACTTGACGGTATTATCTCGGCTGATGTTTACAGCGCTGCGCAGACGCTTCGGAATATAAACAGTTTCGAACGTGATGATGGTACGCCGCTGAATTATACTCTGGTAAACGTTCGGGATTGGTGTAAAAATGAGTTTGAAGTAGTTAATCAGCTCCGTGTAAATACCGATAATAGCCAGCATCGATATGATGTGATGTTGCTAATCAACGGTGTTCCGGTGGTTCAAATTGAATTGAAGGCGCTCGCTGTCAGTCCAAGGCGTGCGATGCAGCAGATTGTTGATTACAAAGCTGATCCTGGGAACGGCTACGGCAAGACTCTGTTGTGCTTTTTGCAGTTGTTCGTTGTGAGCAATCGTACCGGCACCTGGTACTTTGCTAATAACAATGTTCGCCACTTCAGCTTTAACGCTGATGAAAGGTTTTTGCCGGTTTACCAATTTGCAAGTGAAGATAATAAGAAAATTACGCAGCTCGACAGCTTTGCTGACAGCTTCTTGGCAAAGTGTACTCTGGGTCAGATGATCAGCAGATACATGGTACTGGTAGCCAGTGAACAGAAACTTCTGATGATGCGGCCTTATCAAATATATGCCGTTAAAGCTATCGTGGAATGTATCCACCAGAATTGCGGGAATGGCTACATTTGGCACACCACAGGGTCGGGTAAAACCCTCACCTCATTCAAGGCCTCTACCTTGCTTAAGGATAATCCAGAAGTCGACAAGTGTTTGTTTGTCGTTGACCGAAAAGACTTGGATCGCCAAACCCGTGAGGAGTTTAACCGCTTCCAGGCTGGATGCGTAGAAGAGAATACTAATACTGAGACGCTTGTGCAGCGTTTACTCTCGGAGGACTACGCCGATAAAGTTATAGTAACCACAATTCAAAAGCTTGGTTTGGCACTGGACGAAAATAGCAAGCGGAACAAGCAAAAAGAGAAGCAAGGCAAGGAAACTTTTAAGCAGCGTTTGGAGCCGTTACGAGATCAGCGGGTAGTCTTCATTTTCGATGAGTGCCACCGTTCGCAATTCGGTGAAAACCATAAGGCTATCAAGGAATTCTTCCCGAACGCGCAACTGTTCGGTTTCACTGGTACACCGATTTTCAAGGATAACGCTACTTCGGTACAAATCGAGGGGCAGCAAGCGAGCTATCGTACAACGGACGACTTGTTCCAGCGTTGCTTGCATGAGTACACGATTACACATGCTATTGAAGATCAAAATGTTCTTAAGTTTCATATCGACTTTTTTAAACCGGAAGGTAAGAAACCACCAAAGCCCGGAGAAGGTCTGCCTAAGTCTAAAATTGTGGAGACTATCTTAAGTAAGCATGACGCGGCCACTAACGGACGTAAGTTTAATGCAGTACTAGCAACTGCCAGTATCAACGATGCCATCGATTACTTTGAGGCTTTCAAGTGCCAGCAGGATAAGAGGCTCGATGAAGATGATAGCTTCATTCCGTTAAATATTGCTTGCGTATTCTCGCCGCCTGCTGAAGGCAACAAGGATGTGCAGCAGATTCAGGAAGATTTGCCCCAGGAAAAGGAAGATAACAAACAGGACCCGGAGGGCAAGAAAGCAGCGCTTACACGTATCATGGCCGACTATAATGATCGCTTCAATACTGATCATCGTATCAGTGAGTTCGATTCTTATTATCAGGATATCCAGAAGCGTATCAAAGATCAGCAGTACTCAAATGCTGATCTGTCTCATGGCCAGAAAATCGATATAACCATCGTGGTAGATATGCTGCTGACGGGTTTTGACTCTAAGTATCTGAATACCCTTTATGTCGATAAGAACCTCAAATACCACGGGCTCATTCAAGCGTTTTCTCGCACCAATCGAGTTCTTAATGATAGTAAGCCATATGGGAACGTGCTTGACTTCCGGCAGCAACAAAAACCGGTAGAGGACGCTATAACGTTGTTTTCGGGTGAGAAGAGCGATAATCCTCGTGAAATCTGGCTCGTGGATCCTGCGCCTAAGGTCATTGACACTCTGCAAGATGCTACCCAAAAGATGGCAGTCTTCATGGAGTCGCAAGGCTTGACCAATGCGCCTGAGCAAGTCGCAAACCTAAAAGGGGATGCTGCCCGTAGCCAGTTTGTCAATCTGTTCAAGGAAGTTCAGCGACTCAAAACGCAGTTGGATCAGTACACTGATCTTTCCGAGGCGCAGAAAACGCAGATTAGCCAGATCGTACCACCGGATAAATTGCTAGGCTTCAAAAGTATGTATCTTGAAACGGCCAAGCGCTTGAAAGAGCTGCAAGACCGTGAAGACACACCTTCCGAAGTTCAACAACTCGATTTCGAGTTTGTACTCTTTGCCTCCGCAGTGATCGACTACGACTACATCATGGGCTTGATTGCTAGGATGACGCAACAGAAGCCCGGCAAGCTGACGATGAATCGTGAGCAGCTCATAGGTTTGATTCAAGCTGATGCTAAGTTTATCGATGATCGTGAAGCAATAGCGGAGTACATCCGTTCTCTTCCGGTAGGCCAGGCGCTAGATGAAGACGCTATTCGCGCAGGCTTTGAGCGCTTTAAAAATGAAAAGAATGACCAAGCTTTAACTGACCTCGCAGAACGTCACGGCTTGGATGCTGATGCGGTGCAGGCTTTTGTGAATAGAGTTCTGCGGCGCAGCATTTTTGACGGAGAAGAACTTAGCGAGCTGATGTCCCCATTGGGTCTGGGATGGAAAGCCCGTACTCAGAAGGAGTTGATGTTGATGGAAGAGCTGACGCCACTTCTGCACAAATTGGCGCTAGGTAGAGAAATTTCGGGTTTAAGCGCTTATGAGCAATAGGGGGAGCAGCGCAGTGAGTAACGAAAATAGTTCAGTATTAGAGATAGTTCCGCGACTGCGTTTTCCTGGCTGCTTTGCCCCATGGTCGGTTACGCCGATTTCAAAAGTGCTAACGGAGCATAAGCATAAAAATACTCAGGGTCGAGAAGTATTTTCAGTTTCAATGGAAAGTGGTGTTGTCAACCAAATTGAACACTTGGGGCGTAGTTATTCCGCAGTCGATACGAGTAATTATAACTTGGCTCGATGCTTCGATATTGTCTACACGAAGAGTCCACTGAAGGCGTTTCCATTTGGAATTGTAAAGCAGTGTAAGTTTGAAGGGGAAGTCGCGCTCTCGCCTCTGTATGGAGTTTTTACTCCGGAGAGTCCCTCTATTGGTTTGATGATCGAGACATACTTTGAGTCTCCGGCCCGATCCAAGGCATTTCTTTCGCCACTTTGTCAAAAAGGGGCAAAGAATACGATTCAAATTACAAACTCGACTTTTTTGTCAGGGGCCTTGCCCTTGCCGACCGATCGCATAGAGCAAGAAAAGATTGCTAGCTGTTTGTCATCGATCGAAGAGTTAATATCTTTGGAAGCGAAGAAACTCACTAGCCTAAGGAAGTACAAGCGGGGCTTGATGCAGATGCTGCTGCCTGGCGAAGGCGAGGCAGAACCTCGTGTGCGTTTTCCTGAATTTACAGAGGCAGAGGTCTGGAGTAAAGAACGCCTTGAAGACTTAGCTAAGCGAGGATCTGGGCATACTCCTAGCAAGGCACATCCGGAATACTACGATGGTGGAATTAAGTGGGTATCCTTAGCCGACTCCAAGCGTTTAGATGTGGGTTTGATTGAGGAAACAGAAATTGAAATATCGGCCTCTGGAATCAAAAATTCCTCTGCTGTACGACATATGGCAGGGTCGGTTCTGTTGAGTCGAGATGCGGGGGTTGGAAAGAGTGCTGTCATGGGGGTGGATATGGCCGTCAGTCAGCATTTTATCGTGTGGGAGTGTAAGCCCGACCGTCTGTACAATTGGTTTTTGTATTACTCGCTACAATATATGAAGCCTCTTTTTGAGAGAGTTGCGACAGGAAGCACAATCAAGACTATAGGGCTTCCATTTTTCATGGAAATGCGCCTGTGGGTGCCTACACTGGCTGAGCAGAAGAAGATTGCCGACTGTTTGGCATCTATCGACATGAAAATTAAAGCGCAAACACAAAAAATTGAAGCGCTTAAATCACACAAGAGTGGATTGGTTCAACAGATTCTTCCTGTTCAAGCTGAGGTTCTTGTATGAAAGCGGGTCAAAAGTTTGCTGACCTGCAGGCACTGGCTAACCACTTGCGTAGTGAGTTGGCAAGCAAAAATACTTTGGTATTATATGCTTACAACGGCACCGGGAAAACACGGTTGTCAATGGCATTCAAGGATGTAGGTAAGCAAGGAAACGGTGATGGTGAGGCGCGCGATACATTGTACTTCAATGCGTTCACCGAAGATTTGTTTCAATGGGATAACGATATCCATGGTGACAATGATCGGAAGCTGAAGTTGAATGCAAAATCGCGATTCTTCGATGGCTTAGCAGAGATGGAGATGGATAACCGCATCCGCCCGATGCTGCAGCGTTATGCTGACTTTGACTTTCGTATTGACACGGAAGAATGGGAGGTTCGATTTCGGCGGACTGTGGATGGACAAGTAATTAATGGCATAAAAATTTCGCGGGGTGAAGAGAATATCTTCGTTTGGTGTTTCTTCCTTGCTATTATGCAGTTAGCAACTGATCCGGATATCGAAGCTTATCGCTGGGTGAAGTATGTCTATATTGATGATCCTATCTCATCTCTTGATGAACATAATGCAATAACCGTCGGTAATCATTTGGCTCATCTGCTTAATAAGGCCGATAACTCCTTGAAGGTTGTTATTTCATCACATCATCCTTTGTTTTTTAATGTGATGCATAATGAGCTGGATGCGAGAAAGTCAAAAAATGTATCTGCGCACTTTTTGTCACGTTCAAAGGGGGATGGCTCTTATGCGCTGGCATACACCGGTGCGACCCCGTTCTTCCATCATGTTGCAGTGTTGACGGAGCTATATAAAGCGTGTTGCTCTGGTGAGCTTTATACTTATCACTTTAATATGCTGCGCTCTGTGCTGGAAAAGTCGGCTAGTTTCCATGGGTTTACTAATTTCTCAGCCTGTATCCCGACCGACAATGCTGAAGACCCAGATGGTGTCCTGCACGCTCGACTCATAAATATTCTTAGTCATGGAAACTATTCTTTGTTCGAGCCTCAGCCCATGCTGGAAGAGAATAAGAGCTATTTTAACAAGATTCTAAATAGCTTTGTTCAACGCTACCCTTTTAATCCCGATTTGTTCCCTCAGCCCGCTGAGGTAGTAGGCAGAAAATGACTGATCTTGAACGACTAAAGCTTGGTAAAACTCTCTGGGCAATCGCCGATCAATTACGCGGCGCCATGAATGCCGATGACTTTCGCGACTATATGCTTGCCTTCTTGTTTCTGCGCTATCTGTCAGATAACTACGAAGCAGCGGCCAAAAAAGAGCTGGGCCAGGACTATCCTCAACAAGTTGATGGTTCAGTATCTACACCGCTACAGCTTTGGTACAGAGCTAATGAGGGTGATGTAAAGGATTTTGAGAAGCAAATGCGCCGCAAAGTGCATTATGTTATTGAACCCCAATACCTTTGGGGTAATATTGTCGAGATGGCGCGTACTCAAGATTTATTGTTGCTGAATACACTGCAGAGTGGATTTGGTTATATCGAGAATGAATCCTTTGCTAGTACCTTTCGGGGTCTGTTCTCGGAAATTAATCTTGCTTCCGATAAGCTTGGTAAGTCATATGTTGAGCGAAATGCACGGCTTTGCAAGATAATCGCAGAGATCGCTAAAGGCCTGGGGCAGTTCTCAACTGATAGCGACACTCTGGGTGACGCTTATGAATACCTTATAGGCCAGTTTGCTGCAGGCTCTGGTAAAAAGGCAGGTGAGTTTTATACTCCGCAGCCAATTTCAAGCATCTTGTCCGCCATTGTTACTTTGGACAGCCAGGAGCCTGCAACCGGACAGCGATCACATTTGGACAATGTGCTCGACTTTGCGTGCGGCTCAGGCTCATTACTGTTGAACGTTCGCCACCGTATGGGCCCGCACGGCATTTCCAAAATTCATGGTCAGGAAAAGAACATAACTACCTACAACCTGGCCCGCATGAACATGCTACTGCACGGGGTCAAGGACTCGGAGTTCGAGATTTTTCACGGCGACACTTTGCTCAATGAGTGGGACCTGCTGCGTGAATCCAATCCGGCCAAGCTGCCAAAATTCGATGCGGTGGTGGCCAACCCTCCGTTTAGCTTCCGTTGGGAGCCCACTGAGGCGCTCGGAGATGATCCGCGCTTTAAAAATTATGGGCTCGCCCCTAAATCCGCTGCTGATTTTGCTTTCCTGCTGCACGGATTTCACTTTCTGAAGCAAGACGGTGTGATGGCAATCATCCTACCTCACGGGGTACTGTTCCGTGGAGGGGTAGAGGCACGCATTCGTACTAAATTGCTTAAAGACGGTCATGTCGACACTGTGATTGGTCTTCCGTCAAATCTGTTCTTTTCAACCGGTATCCCGGTTTGTATTCTTGTGTTGAAAAAATGCAAGAAGCCAGATGATGTGCTGTTTATCAATGCCGCTGAGCACTTTGAAAAAGTCAAAGGCCAGAGCCAGCTAAATCCTGAACATATTGAGAAGGTCATCAATACCTACCAGTTCCGCAAGGAAGAGGCGCGATACTCTCGCCGGGTGAGTATGGATGAAATCGAGAAAAATGATTTCAATCTCAATATTTCGCGTTATGTAAACACGGTAGAGGCTGAAGAGGCCATAGATCTTAGTTTGGTTCATGATCAGTTGACTACAATCCAGGACAAAATTAGACAAGCCTCAGAGAAACATAACGAGTTTCTGAGCGCTTTGGGCTTGCCTCAATTGCCTTAATAAAATGCAGTTGCCTAAGTTTATGTGTGGCGTTTGAATTTAATGCGAGGATTGAAGCTTAAAATAGCCAATTTGTGATTAGAGATGTTGCCAAGGCTGGTACGGAAAGTTGAGAGTTTAATTTCAATGCCGTCCAGCCTTATTAAGCTAAGTGTGAGGAGGTTTGTGGTCTTGCGTATTTGTGTTTTTGGTGTATGGTTTGATTGTGTATGCTTATTGGTGTGAGCGTGCATTGCGATCTTGCTTTGGTCGTTTTTGGTCTGTTCGTATAAAAATTAAATTTATTGTAAGTTTGTAGTAGTAGCGAGTTGAGTCTGAGTGGTGTTTCAAGTGGTTTCTCATAAACCAATTAAGATGTTTGCTTTTCCAGCTCCAAGGATTGCTTAACTGCCACCGCTGTTGGATTGCGGTTTGTATAATTATAGCTTGATGTAAATGGCGTCTTTGTGTTGACTTTGATCCGGTTAGTACTCCGCTCAAAAATAGTCTCATGTCGAAAGTGTTTTTCATTTCCTTCCTCCAATATAAGCGGAGGTAACTTCTGGTCGATTGTGTCCGAGCTCTGAGCTAATTATTTTTCGCGCTCTCTGATCAAGTGCTCGATTAGTAAGGTTGATGTTACCGCCGTTTACCGGTGCGGAATGGTTGGTTAGTTGCTTATACCGCTCGCAAGCATGCGCAGCCCTTAACTCATGAAATCCTTTAAGTCCGTGACGCTTAAGTATTTTTCTGAAGTACGGTGTCGTTTAAAAATGTTGCGTAGCTTTCAAAAGGGCTGAGCATGTTGCGACTTTTGGTCGGCGACACACTGAGGGAAAAAAGTAGAGCCTCTTCAATTGCTGTGTTCACTGAAATCCAACGTGGCGCTGATATTCCACTTCTCCCGCCTTTGGTGCCGTTCTGGATATTGATTCGACCCAACGTTTCGGCTTCGCCCTGCAGACGTGGTAGATCTGCAAGAATCGCTTCGCGCAGTCGCATGCCAGTTGTCCTCGCAAGCATTACAATAGCGGCAACCCGCTCTTGTTTATTATCTAACAAGGCCTCCAAAACTTCGTGCAGCGCTTGGTAGCTTTGGCAGTCAGGAGCAATGCTGCGTACGGATGAGCGGCGCAGCCCTAGCGCCTGGCTTGGGCTGATGACTCTCACGTCCTGATCACCGCGCAGCGCGGCGAGGGTGCGGTTGACGCTGCTCAGGCGGTTTTGCGCGGTGGCGATGCACAGTTCGCCTTGCTGGATCTGCTGGCGCAGGTAAGCGGCATAGTCACTTAGCGTCTGTCGATCGATCTGCCGAGCGTCGTTGTAGCCAGGGCCATCCTCTGAGCGGCACCAGCGTACGAAGGCTTGCCAGCGATCGCTGTGTGCTTTAACGGTGGCGAAATGGCCGCCTGCAAACAGATCTTCCAGTGCCCGTCGACCGGCATAGCTCAGTTGGCGACCATAGCCAAAGTTGCGACCGTCACGCCGACCGACCAGCGCCATTGTCTTCACCTTGAACGTTGGTTTGTAGGTGCAGCAACAGGGCTCTCCAGTGGGGGCCGATGGTGTCCAACTGTCCCCAGTGTGCTGGGCGGATGAGGAGGGTATTTTCGCGGCGTTGCAGCAAAGCCCCTTCTTCTTGCAACTGCTCGATAAGCCGAGCGAGGTCGGTTGACTCAGATGTTGGAGCGGCGACAGCGGCGACACTGGCGACAACCCCCGCCGCATCTGGATTGGCACGTGGCGACAAAGTGGTGGCAGTGGCAGCGACACACCGTAACTCGGTCGGCGAGCGATGTTGCGCTCGATAGCGGCGCACGGCGTCATTGAGTCGGAACATGGCGCACCTCGAATATGTCCCCGTCATTGTCCAGCCAGTTATGGGCAACCAGTTGCAGCAATAACTCGAAGGTGTGCCGCGTGCTTTTACGGGCAAAGCGGGGGCCGTTGCGCGTAAGGTCGCGCAGGCGAAACGGTGGCCAGTTCTTCTTTATCAACCAGCGCAGCAGGCAATCAGCCTCTGCGCGAAGCTTATTCAGTGGTTCCTGTTCAGTCAGGCGTTGGTTCTCGGCCAGGTAGTAATCCATCAGCGTGGAGGCGCGCTGAATGTGGATGTCTTCCAATACAGTCGATTCCTCAACCACCGCCATCACACCAGCCATGCGTAGTACGTTCGCGGCCGCTTTGCTCGCTGCAGCTTGGACGTTGACCAACTCGCCGAACTCCCCTGACTCGCATTCAATGGTGTCGTGAATGGCAATCCATGCTTCACGGGCGCGTGGGCTCAACTCTATGACCGCATGGGTGAGGCCACCATCTGTATGCCGTGACCAAGGCTTCTGCATCAGCGTGGCAATGCGCTGCTGGTACAGGTGCACCTTTGGATCTCGGGTCAGGTCGATGGCTTTGTACAGTCGTTGTCCAACCAGACGCTCAGGCCAACTGATCAGACAGCGTCCCAGGATGCCCTGGTCTTTGATATCAGCGTCCTGCAGCAAGCGGTCTGCCAGGCGGGGTTGAAGCATCAAGTGCATGCTGAGGCGGCGATCATAGGCACGCAGACTTTCTCCATTCATCGCGCGCGAGCGATCAATCGGGCTACCGTCCCACAGCGTCGACAAGTGAGTGATCGCCTTGATCATGTTGTCCTTGTTCATGGTGCTGCCGCCCAAAAACTGCCCGCCCTCATCGCTGAACAGCCCCATGCTGGGCAAGCCGTGGCACAGGCTTTTGACCAGGCCCTCAATGGTCGGCTCAGCAGTAAGCAGTCTTGGTTGGACAGGTTCAGGTTGCGCGTCCAGCGCTAGCTGTGCTGACTTTTTCGATGTCGGTGACTTCGCGGTGAGTCTCATTGCAGCTCGGTGCGCCTTGAGCTGTTCGCCATAGGCGATCCACTGCTGTCTTTCCCAGTCCCGTACGGCCTGCAGCGCAACATGGTCCACCGCGCTTTTGCGATCGCCCGAGCAAGCCACCGTCAGCAAGTACAGCGACAACGGATAAATTCGGCCGTCGAGGTGAACATTTGCGTGGGCCTGGCTGGCCAAAGCTGCCGTGGCTAGAACAGATTGCGCGGCCATGGCGCAGGGCACGCCGATCACATCGGCCATGCGCTCTACGGCCGGCCCCAAAAGATCGCCCAGCGCCGCGACCGGGTAGGGTAGGGGCGTAATCTGCTGTTCCAACAAGGGGCGTGGTGGCCTTTGTACTTCGCGCAGTTGCATAGCCGTCCTCCATAAATTACCGATCTCTCCCTCACGTCATCCCGCCAAGAATGCTGAGTGTTATCAGGGATCAAGGCCCCTGCGACCTGTGAGGGTGTCCACTGACGCGGGACTGGCGGCTCCTTACGACCAGGAGCAAGGGCATCTCATGATCTGGCCTCCTGAGCACCGATAGCGGTGGGCGGGTGGAGGCTGCACTGGCTGACGAGACCAGTGCCGCGAGATCCTGAGCTGGGTAAAGCAGCACTGCGATGACCGGGGCATGCCTGACTGTCAGTCAGGTGCAGTCCATTCCTTGGTCTGCGGCACCATCATCTACAGCGCTGTTATTGGTGACATCGGCGTTTGTCACGCCAATTGTCACGAAGGGAAGTGCCGCTGAGCCATATGCGAGCAGGGCTGCAGCAGTGTCAGGAGCGCCCGTCTCTTTTCTGGAAAAAGAGACGGGCGAACGGTTGGCGCAGAACGTTGGCCGAGCAGGTTCGTTGCTGCAGGGCTAAAGGGTTAGCGGGCAGCCGCACTAGGCGGATTGTTTAGAGGGCGTCCATCATTCTGGCGAATGACCGTGCAAGCCACCGGGCGCGAATCGCACTTTGGGATGAGCCACCGGGTTAGCGGCATGACCTTGAAGGCTCTGGTCATCTGGGGTGCTGCCTAAGGCAGCGCTTTGCACCTTCGTTCTATCGGTCACCGCGGCACGGGTCAATTGGTGAAGGGCACATGGAAATGCGCCAGATTCATCCTCTGGCGTGCTTTGGAAATTGGTGGCTGTCAGTGGCTAAGTGGCCGTTTGTCGCTTTTCTAGTGTTAGGCCGTGAGGATGGGAATGCGAAGCCTCCCCATCCTCACGGGCTTAGCCGGAGAAGCCAAAATCGAGGCGAGTTGGCGACTGTCGCCATCAGCTCAGACGACAAGGAGGTAGATGGCACGCGGTCTGTCGCCAGTGTCGCCGTTGTCGCCGTCCTATCGGATAGGTAC
Source organism: Pseudomonas sp. AGC41 (assembly GCF_057334555.1). Taxonomy (NCBI): domain Bacteria; kingdom Pseudomonadati; phylum Pseudomonadota; class Gammaproteobacteria; order Pseudomonadales; family Pseudomonadaceae; genus Pseudomonas; species Pseudomonas sp. AGC41. The sequence goes on along the minus strand of NZ_JBHFJB010000156.1, from coordinate 54,027 downwards.
TACGTTCCGATCCCTGGGCACATTCATTGCGCTGGCCGAGAGATTGCCCGTCGACGCCTTCAGAATGTACTCGCTCCACCACGCCATCATCGGCCGGCGTCGCTCGATGTAGTCGGCTCGGTTGTAGGCACTGCGCACCTCATCCTTGTCGACGTGCGCCAACGCCACTTCGATGAGCTCCGGGTCCCACCCATGTTCATTCAAAATGGTGCTGGCCATCGAGCGCATGCCGTGGCTGACCAAGCGGTCCTGGAAGCCCATGCGTTTCAACGCCATGTTGGCGGTCTGGCTATTGGCATGAGTACGAGGGTTTCGGTCTGCGGGGAAGACGTATTCCCGATGACCACTGTGGGACTTCAGTATCTCCAGCAATGACATGGCTTGATCGCTCAACGGGATGCTGTGCGGGCGGCGCTTTTTCATCCGCTCTGGTGGGATGGTCCAGACACGCTTTTCAAAGTCGATGTCTTCCCAGCGAGTAGTCGCTGCCTCGGCGGGGCGAGTCATCGTGTGCAATTGCCACTCGATCAGGCAGCGGGTTCTGCGTTTGATGCTGGCGTTGGCGATCTCCAGCATGAGCTCGGGGAGCTCTTCTGGTGGAAGCGCAGCCATGTTTTCTTTTTTCGGTTTCTTGAACACCGCACGAATTCCGTTCAGTGGATTCGCGTGTATCAGGCCTGAGTTCACCCCATAGGTCATGATTTCGTTCAGTCGTTGGCTCAATCGCTTCACCGTTTCGAGGCTGCCTTTAGCCTCGATTGGGCGGAGGATTTTAATGACCATTGGGGCGGTGATATCCGAGAGCGGCGTTGTTTTCATGCTCGGGAAGACGTGCAAGGAGAGTGAGCGCCAAATGTCCTCGGCGTAGGCCGGGGTGACCGAGTCTTTCTTCAGCTCGAACCAGGCGGTGGCCACCTTTTCGAAGGTGTGTTCAGTCTCAGCAAGCTTGGCTTGCCTGACCTCATCACGTTGGACTTTGGGATCAATGCCCAGGGCGAGCTGCTCGCGCGCCTCAACGGCTTTTTTTCGAGCGTTGGCTAGCGAGAGGTCGGGGTATGGACCGAGGGCCATGTTTATACGGCTTCGGGTCAATGGTTCGCGGTAGTTGAAATTCCACATCATTGAGCCGCTGGCTCTGACGCGAAGCTGAAGGCCGTCACCGTCGCTGAGGACGAAATCCTTCCCGGTTGGCTTGACCGCTTTGAGCTGGCGGTCGGAGAGGCGGGTTGCTTGAGTAGGCATGAGAGCTACCTCCGGCACCGTTTTGGTATCCTAAAAATAGCACCCGGTAGCCCGGGATACCACCTGGGATACCAAACCGTCTGGAACTCAAAAAACCTCTATGGCCCTCAAAAGCGCTGTAAGTCATTGATTTTAAGGACTTACAGGCACAAAAAAAGACGTCCGTGGACGTCTTTGTTTGATCATTTGGTGGAGCCGGGGGGATTTGAACCCCCGTCCGCCAGTACTCCGCTGTCGGTACTACATGCGTAGCCGTGTCTATTGAGTTAACCCTCAGCGACCCGACGGGCAGGGTGCTTTGGGCGAGTTGTGTAAGTTTTAGCCGCTTCGTCCACAACGTACTGCACGGCGATTCCGTTCTATATGACAATCACTTTGGGTTTACGGACATCCCCTGGTGATTGCTGGACCCGAAGGTACCAGAAGGGAAGGGCTAAGGCTGCTTACGCAGCGAGAGCGTATTCCCCGTAGGTTTCGTCATTGGCAACTATAGGAAGTTGCAACAGTGGATTTACGAGTTCTGTTACCAACTCGGCATGCACCTAAAGTTTCGCAACCGGCGTCGAATCCTAAACGGCCCCGAACCTGGCGCTCTGTGAATCTGTAGAGCGACAGGCCTGCGTAGTGTACGCCAAAACGCATCAGGGGCCAACCCGAAGGTTGGCCCACTGCATTCAGGAGTTTTTACCGTCTTTGTTGGTCTTCTGCATCTCTTGGATGGTCTGGGTGGTTTCGGAGATGCATTTCTCGGTGCCTTCCTTGGTTTTCAAGGCTTGATGGGCCTTCGCCTGCTGAAGGCTCGCCTCGATCTGGCTTTGCGAATCCGAGCCTTGGTACTGGGTCTTGGCATTCTCAATGGTTTTGATATTGGTGGCGCAGAGACTGTCCGAATCGCCGGCAGCAAACGAGGGTGATGCCAGCATCGAAGCAGTGACAAACAGACCTAACAGCACAGAGCGTTTCATATGTCTCTCCTTGACCCAAGGGCAGCATTGGCTGGCCATCAGGACGGCTACCTGTTGAGGAAGTCCTGCGTTTGCGGGACCTGATCAATGGACTGCCGTTGTTCGTCAGGGTTCTATTTTTTTCACATCGCCCTGGCCCGTGTCACTCGGTCGACCAGGTAAACCAGTCCGTGATAGTCAATTGCGCCGTGTTGCGTAAGACCGATCTCACAGGTCCGGCTGGTGGAGATCCCTTCGCTGCAATGCTCTACCGCGCCCTTCAGCGTGCGCAACGAGTGGGCGTTCAGTTCCGGCGTGGTGAAGCCTTTGTCCCCGGCAAACCCGCAGCAATGGATGCCTTCCGGAATGACCACGTTTTTGCTGCACCTGCGCGCCAGATCGATCAACGCCTGGCTCTCGCCAAGGTGCTGCGTGCTGCAGGTGACGTGCACCGCAATGGGGGCCTCTTGGGGAATGAAGTCGAGGCGATCCATCAGGTGCGTGCGAATGAAACGCACCGGGTCGTAAAGGTCCAGACGTACGTGACCCAAGTCTTGAACCAGGCGCAGGGTGCATGGGCTGGTGTCGCAGTAGATCGGGTCGAGCCCGCCGCGGCTGGCGTGCAGCAGCGCGCCGATCAGTTCCTGGCGCTTGTGCTCGGCCTGTTCGGCGTAGCCTTTGGATGCAAAGGGTTGGCCGCAGCAGAGGCTGTCTACATTGTCCGGGAAAACGACTTGGTAACCGGCTTTTTCCAGTAGGCCGCGGGTCTTGTCGTGCAGCGACATTTGCTCCTTGTCCCCCGCCGCAGGGCCCATGACCCGGGAGACGCAGGCCGCCAGATAAACCACCCTCGGGCGCTCGTCCGATACGCTGGGGCTGAACCGAATCGCCCTTTCCGGTTGCGGCATGGCGTTGGTCCACTGCGGGACTTGCCCTTTGGACAGCCGCGTCAGCCCGGCAGATAAACGAGCCAGGCGCGGCGCCCCTAACATCATTCGCGCACCGTTGGCGACGTGTAGGGTAAAGCGCGCGCCTTGCAGCGCAGTGGCGAAATTGCCCGCAAGCCAATCGGCGGTTTTCGTACGCGTCGCGGTACGGCTGCGGAGTTTTTTCACCAGTTCGCCGGTGTTGATTCCGACAGGGCAGCGTTGGGCACAAAGGCCCGTGGCGGCACAGGTATCGATGCCCTGGTATTGGTAGGCCGTTTCCAGCTCGGAGGTATCCATGCCGGCGCGCTTTTTCGCCTGGATATCCCGCCAGATCACGATGCGCTGACGCGGGCTCAAGGTCAGGTCCTTGGAGGGACACACCGGCTCGCAGAAGCCGCACTCGATGCACTTGTCGACTATTTCATCGGCCGCCGGCAATGGCTTGAGGTGCTTGAGGTGGATCTGCGGGTCCTCGCTGAGCACCACGTCCGGGTTGAGAATGCCGTTGGGGTCGAGCAAGCGCTTGAGCTGCCACATCAATTGATAGGCATCGCTGCCCCATTCCAGCTCGACAAACGGAGCCATGTTGCGGCCGGTGCCGTGTTCGGCTTTCAGCGAGCCGCCGAATTCCACCGCCACCAGTTGCGCTACGTCATCCATGAACGCCTGGTAGCGTGCGACTTCTTCAGTGCTGTTGAAGCCTTGGGTGAAGACAAAGTGCAGATTGCCTTCCAGTGCGTGTCCAAAAAGGATCGCTTCGTCGTAGTGATGTTTGTCGAACAGGGCGATCAGGCGATTCACGCCGGCGGCCAGTTGCTCGACCGGGAAGGTCACGTCTTCGATGATGACCGTGGTTCCGGTCTTGCGTACCGCGCCTACGGCGGGGAAGGTGTCTTTGCGGATGGCCCACAGGCGGGCGTTTTCTCGCGGGTCCTCGGTAAAGTCGACTTGCCTTTCCACCGGGAACGCCGCCAGTGAAGCCATGATCCGCGCCAGTTGTTCCTGTAGTAATGATGACGAAGCGGCGCGGGATTCGATCAGCAAGGCGCAGGCATTGTTCGATAGGTGCTGTACGAAATCCGGCATGCCCGGCTTGTCCTGCACCGAGCGCAGGCTGCGGCGGTCCAGCAGCTCAACGGCGGAGACCGGCTGGCTTTTCAGTACGGTCACGGCTTTGCAGCAGGTCTCCACATCGGGAAACACGATCAGTGCCGAGGCTTTGTTCGGGTGGTCGATGACGGTGTCGTAGGTCACCGCGCTGATGAATCCCAGGGTGCCTTCAGAGCCCACCAGCAGGTGGCTGAGGATATCCAGAGGCTCGTCGAAATCCACCAGGGCATTGAGCGACAGGCCGGTGGTATTTTTCAGACGATATTTGTGCCGAATTCGGTCGGCGAGCTCCGGGTTGGCGCGGGTCTCACGGCCAAGGGTTGCCAGTCGCTCCAGCAGTTCGCCGTGGCTCGCCCTGAAGGCCGCCACGCTGGCGGCGTCTTCGGTGTCCAGGCGCGTGCCATCGGCGAGCACCAGGCGAATGCCGGCCAGGGTGTGATAGGTGTTCTGCGCCGTGCCGCAGCACATGCCGCTGGCGTTGTTGGCGACGATGCCGCCAATCTTGCAGGCATTGATCGACGCCGGGTCCGGGCCGATCTTGCGCCCGAAGGGGGCCAGCCAGGCGTTGGCCTGGGCGCCGATCACGCCGGGCTGCAAACGGATCTGCGTGCCGTGCTCGCGAATTTCCCGGCCGTTCCAGTTGTCCCCGAGCACAATCAGCACCGAATCGCTGATGGCCTGGCCGGACAGGCTGGTGCCCGCCGCACGGAAGGTCACCGGAACCCGGTCGCGCTGGGCCAGTTGCAGCAGGGCGATGACTTCGTCTTCGCTTTCGACGCGTACCACCAGTTTTGGAATCAGCCGATAAAAGCTCGCATCGGTGCCGAAGGCCAGGGTCGACAACGGGTCGTCGAAGCGTCGTTTTTGCGGGATCAGCTGGTGTACGTCGCGCAGGAAAGGGGCCGGAAGGGTCATTGGTCCTCCAGGATCAGCACCACCAGATCCTTTGGACCGTGGGCGCCGTAGGCCAGGACCTGCTCGATGTCGGCGGTTTTTGACGGGCCCGACACCAACAGAGCGTTGGTCGGCATGCCTTGGGCCCATTCGAATTCCTGTTGCACTTCATAGAAGTTGTCACGGATTTCGCTGGCCTTGAGCAAGGCGAAGTGCACCGGCGGAACGAGACTCATCAGGCGCGGTTCTTCCCGTGTCGGCCAGAGAATCAGGCTGCCGGTCGCGGCTATCGCGCCGAGGGTGCCGGTCAGGCTGGCAGGCGTATCGTTGAACAGCTCGGTTTTCCATTCCTCGATGGGGCGGTCGTAGGCCTTGAGGACAGGAAAGTCAGGGTTGTCCGCCCAGAGCTGTAGGATTTTTCGCCCATGGGGCGTTGTCGGAGCGATAAGCAAACTCGGCAGTTGCCGGTCGCGCAGCAATTGCGCCAGCAGCGTCGGCCAGGCTTCGCCGGACGTCAGGTGAATTTCGGTGTGCACCGCTTCCATCAGCTTGCGCAGTTGTGGGATGCGCTCCTCGGGCGCGTAGCGGTAGGTCTGTGTCACCAGTTCGACGTCGTAGTTGTCGGCAACGGGCGTGGTGCCGGTCAGGCTTTTACGCAGCTTGGCGAGGATATTTTCCTTGGCGCTCATCGGCGGTCTCCCTGCGGGGTCAGGTGGTCGCGGGCCAGGTCATGCAACGAGCGGGCGGCGGGTTTCGGGGCGCTGTGGTTCTGGGTCCAGGGGCCGACGTTCTGTGGTGTCAGGCCGCGCAGGCGCGTGGCTAGAAAGGCGAACAGCCGATACAGCCGCGGCGAGCTGTTGAGCCGGGCCCAGGCATTCCAGATGAAGCGCTCCTTGGCCGAATACTTGCTGCCCTGGCCGCGCATGACCGGGTTGGGGCTATCCGGCGCCTTGACGTTTTCTTCCCGTAGCCGCCGCAGCAGGGCCGGGATTGGAATCTTCACCGGGCACACTTCGCCGCAGGCACCGCACAGCGAAGACGCGCTCGGGTGATCTGGCACCTTGGCCAGGCCGACCATGTGCGGCGTGATGATTTTTCCGATAGGTCCCGGGTAAACCTCGCCGTAGGCATGACCGCCGATTCGGGTGTAGACCGGGCAATGATTCATACAGGCGCCGCAGCGAATGCAGTTCAGGGTCTGGCGCAGCTCACTGTCGGCAAACGCCTGGCTGCGACCGTTGTCGAGCAGGACCAGGTGAACTTCCTGCGGCCCGTCCAGTTCGTTTGCCTTGCGCGGGCCGGAGATCATGTTGACGTAGGTGGTGATCGGCTGGCCCAGCGCCGAGCGGGTCAGCAGCGAGAGCAGCGGCACGACGTCCCGCAGGTTCTCCACGACTTTTTCAATGCCGGTCACGGCAATGTGCACCGGCGGCACGGTGGTCGACATCCGTCCGTTGCCTTCGTTTTCCACCAACAGCAAGGTGCCGGTTTCGGCGACGGCGAAGTTGACACCGGAAACGCCGACGTCGGCTTCGAAGAATTTCTGCCGCAAGACCTTGCGACCGATCTGAATGAGTTGGTCGACGTCCTTGGTGTACTCCACGCCAAGTTTGTCGTGGAACAAGGACGCGACCTGACCGGCATTCTTGTGGATCGCCGGCATGATTATGTGTGAAGGCTTCTCGTGGTCGAGCTGGACGATGTATTCCCCCATATCGGATTCGAGACATTCAATGTCCCGAGCCTCGAGGAAATGGTTCATCTCCATCTCTTCGCTGACCATCGATTTGCCCTTGATCACTTGCCGCGCCTCGTGAGCGCGGATGATCGAGAGGACGATGCCATTGGCTTCGTCCACCGTTTCCGCCCAGTGCACGTTCACACCGTTGCGGGTCAGGTTGGCTTCAAGTTGCTCGAGCAGGTCGGGCAGCTTGGATAACGCGCGGGCGCGGACAGCATTGCCCAGCACCCGCAGGTGTTCTCTTTCGTGGGCATCGCTGAAGGACGTTGCCCGTTTAGTCATCAGTGAATCCATCGCGCTGCGAAAGTTGTTTCGCAGTTGCGTGTCGTCCAACGCCTTGTGGGCCCTGGCGCGAAAATCTTCCTGCACTGCAACGGTCGGAATCAGCGTCGGCGTACTCATGCGGCACCTCCGGTGCGCTGCCAGAGGAAGCTCGCCAGATGCTGGCCGCGTAGTGCTTCGCGCTGTTTTTCCAGCGCGCCGTTGATGTTCATCAGGCAACCGCAGTCGGCGCTAACCACCTGATGCGCGCCGGATTCCTTCAGCGCGCGGGTCTTGTCGGCCACCATCGCACCGGAAATATCCGGCATGCGAACGCTGAACGTCCCACCAAAACCGCAGCATTCACTTTCGTGGCTGTGGTCGACCCGCTCCACATTGCGCAGCTGTGCCAACAACGCGCGGCCGTGCAGGTGCGTATTCATTTCCCGTCGTGCCGAGCAGGACGTATGCAGCGCGACCTTCACCGGCGTGCCACTGTCATTCAACTGCACCTTGCACACGAACAGCAGGAACTCGGCCAGCTCATAGGTCCTGGCCGCCAGGGCCTGGACCTGCTTGAGCATTTGCGGCTCGTCCTTGAACAGGTCGGCGTAATGTTCACGCAGCATGCCGGCACACGAGCCCGACGGCACGACCACCGGATAATCCCCGGCAAACAGGGCCAGCTGCGCTCGCGCCACCGTCCGCGCCTGCTCGGTGTACCCCGAGGTGTAGGCTGGTTGCCCGCAACACGTCTGCCCTTGCGGGTAGTCGACCTGGATGCCTTCGCGCTCAAGCAGGTGAATCGCGTCCATCCCGGCTTCGGGGTAGAACAGATCCACCACGCAGGTCCCGAACAGATAGACCCGGCGGGGTTTCTCGCTGGGATACTGGCGCGGCTCAGGCAATGGCGGGGCGACTCGGGTCGCGTTCGGCACGGCGTTGTAAAAAAGCTCGCTCATCAGGCGTGTCTCCGGGTGGTCCCGGTTATCCGTCTGCTGAGGCTGCTGAATATAGAGAGGAAATCTTTCAGCAGCCTTGCAGACCCGGTGGTGAATAGCGGACGCTGATTTACGTTTCAGCGTCGGGTTTTTTAATGTTTCCTGTAGTACTCAGTGAACCAGCATGCCGGTGAACCAGTAGGCCTGGGCCAACGTGATCAAGCCGACGATCGTTGCAAAGAATAGGCTGTGTTTCAGGGTGAAACGGAACAGATCCGATTCCTTGCCCACCAGCCCGGTTGCCGCGCAGGCCACGGCGATCGATTGCGGTGAGATCATTTTGCCGGTGACGCCGCCGCTGGTATTGGCTGCCACGAGCAATGTGTCGTTGACACCGATCTGGTGCGCGGTCGTCGCTTGCAGCGAGCCGAACAGCGCATTGGAGGAAGTATCGGAGCCGGTCAGGAACACGCCCAGCCAACCGAGGAATGGCGAGAAGAACGGGAACGCTGCGCCAGTTCCGGCCAATACCAGGGCCATGGTTGATGACATGCCCGAGAAGTTGGTGACGAAGGCGAATGCCAGCACCATGCCGATGGACAGGATAGGCCAGCGCAGTTCGTAGAAGGTCTCCTTTAAAGTGGTAAGACCAGTTCTGAAGTTGATCTTCAAGACGATCATCGAGATGAGTGCCGAGAAAAAAATCGCCGTGCCGGTGGCCGAAATCGGATCGAGCTTGAACACCGCCGGAATCGCCGTGGGGTTGATCACGATGGGGACGACCTTGATGACCAGCTGATCCAGGTGCGGAATCGCAAAGTTGAATACCCAGCCATACATCGAACCACCGGTGGCAAACATCGCCTTGAAGGGCTTCAGGGTCCAGATGGTCACCAGCACGGTCAGGATCAGGAACGGTGACCAGGCCTTGATAATTTCCCCCAGGCTGTAGGGCGAAGCCACGGTGCTGCGCGGCTGGCCGAAACCGCCGACGCTGGCGGTGATCGCTGCGCTGGAGGTTGCGCCGGCAATCTGCGCGCCGGCGGTACGCTTGGGCTGCCAGATTTTCAGGAACAGCGTCAGGGATACCAGGCTGGCCAAGGCCGACGTGATGTCCGGCAATTCCGGGCCGATGAAGTTCGAAGTGAAGTACTGGGTGATGGCGAAACTCAAGCCCGCCACCAGGGCGGCCGGCCAGGTTTCCCGCACACCGCGCAGGCCATCCATCATGAACACCAGCCAGAACGGCACGAACAGTGACAGCAACGGCAGCTGGCGACCGGTCATGGCGCCGATCTTGAACGCGTCGATCCCGGTGACCTGGCCCGCAACGATAATCGGAATGCCCAGTGCGCCGAAGGCTACCGGAGCGGTGTTGGCGATCAGGCACAGGCCGGCGGCGTAGAGCGGGTTGAAACCCAGGCCGACCAGCAGCGCGGCGGTAATCGCGACGGGAGCGCCGAAACCGGCGGCACCTTCCAGGAATGCGCCGAAGCAGAAGCCGATCAGCAACACTTGCAGGCGCTGGTCATCGGTAATCGACAGCACCGAGCTGCGGATGATTTCGAACTGACCGCTCTTGACCGTCAGTTTGTAGAGGAATACGGCGGCGACGATGATCCAGGCAATCGGCCAGAGACCATAGGCAAAGCCATAACCGGCGGCGGCAAACGCCATGTCGGCCGGCATCTGGAAAGCGAAGATCGCGACGGCAATCGCCAAGGCCAGGGTGATGCTGCCCGCCACGTGCCCCTTGAGGCGAAACACCGCCAGGGCGAGGAAGAAAAACACGATGGGAATGACGGCCGCGAGTGCGGACAAGCCTAGGCTGCCGAGCGGGCTATAAAGCTGTTGCCAGGTTTGCATATTGGGTGAGCCCCTAATTGTTGTTGGTCAGGCACTGGTCAGCGGGTTTGGATAATTGGTAATACCAATTTACAAGCGCTGTCCGCTAGGGTAAAAGCCTTGGTTGTCGTGTGTCAATTTGCCGCTTTGAAACTTTCGTCGAATAAGCGGTGCAGATGACATCTGATCTGCTGGTATTAATATTTTTTGCTGGATGTGGACGAGGCCCGGATGGGCCAGAATAGAGAGCCCGGCGAGCCGTCGGGACCGTGGAGAGTCGAGTTATGGGGTTTGATCAGATTCGTCAGCGCCGTTTGTCTGACGATATTGTCGAGCGGCTTGAAGGCATGATCCTCGAGGGCACGTTGAAGTCCGGCGAGCGATTGCCGGCCGAACGGACCCTGGCCGAGCAGTTCGGTGTTTCACGCCCTTCGTTGCGTGAGGCGATCCAGAAGCTGACGGCCAAGGGTTTGCTGATCAGTCGTCAGGGCGGCGGCAACTATGTGGTGGAGTCGCTGGGCTCGACGTTCAGTGATCCGCTGCTGCAGCTCCTGGAAAGCAATCCCGAAGCACAGCGTGACCTATTGGAGTTCCGGCATACCTTGGAGGCGTCCTGCGCTTATTACGCAGCATTGCGGGCTACCGAGGTCGATCGCGAGCGGCTGACAGCGGCGTTCGATGAGTTGCAAAATTGTTACTCGCGTCACGAAGAGGTGAGTCGGGCGGAGGAGGGCGCGGCGGATGCGCGTTTTCACCTGGCGATCGCCGAGGCCAGTCATAACGCGGTGTTGCTACATACCATTCGCGGATTGTTCGACCTGCTCAAGCGCAACGTGGTGACCAATATCGGCGGCATGTACAAGCAGCGCAGCGAGACCCGCGACATGCTGATCAGTCAGCATCGCGAGTTGTATCAAGCCATCATGGATGGTCACGCCGAGTTGGCGCGGGAGGTTTCCAGCCGACATATCCTGTATGTGCAGGAGGTGCTGGAAGAGGTGCGTCAGGAAGTGCAGCGGGTGGCGCGAGCGGAGCGGCGCAAGGGGATGTAGCCAGTGGTTTTGGTGCCTCTGTGGGAGCGGGGCTGCTCGCGATTTGATGTCGGATGTGCCTCCGTCATCG
>NZ_JBHFJB010000156.1:25014-42978 GCF_057334555.1 Pseudomonas sp. AGC41 | reverse complement strand
CCCCGCTCCCACATGGGATCTTCCGAGGCTCTAGTCTTCCTTGCCCTTGTTCCGCACCGCGCGCTGCAACTCGCGCCCGGCATCGCGTTCGCGCTCGGTATCGCGCTTGTCGTATTCCTTCTTGCCCTTGCCCAGTGCAATTTCGCACTTGATCAAATGCTTGCTCCAGTACAGCGAGGTACAGACGCAGGCATAACCCTTCTGCTGCACGGAAGCGAAGAGCTTCTCCAGCTCCCGCTTGTTGAGCAGCAGTTTGCGCGAGCGCACAGGATCGGCAATGACGTGGGTGCTGGCGGTGGTCAGCGGCGTGATATGACTGCCCAGCAGCCAGGCTTCGCCGTCCTTGAGCAGGACGTAACTGTCGACCAGTTGCGCCTTGCCGGCACGCAAGCTTTTTACTTCCCAGCCGGCCAGGACCATGCCAGCCTCGAAACGCTGTTCGATGAAGTAATCGTGTCGCGCCTTTTTGTTTTGCGCGATGGTCCCTGTGGGGTGTTTCTTCTGTTTAGCCATAGGGGCGGCATTATAGGCAGTTGCGCGCGTGTCGGCTACGGTGAAGCAGCATGCTTGAGCAGGTTGAATGAATCCCGGACAATGCGGCCTCTTTTTTGAACGCTTGGGCGTGATCACGATGTCGACAGACAAGGTTTCTGTCCACGGCAGTTGGGCTAGCCGCTGGGTCTTCATATTCGCTGCGACCGGTTCGGCCGTGGGGCTGGGTAGTATCTGGAAGTTTCCGTACATGGTCGGCGTCTACGGCGGCGGAGCCTTCGTACTGATGTTCCTGGCATGCATCGCCCTGATCGGTGCGCCGGTCATGTTGGCCGAAACACTGATCGGTCGTCGCGCCCGGCAAAGCCCGGCCAATGCCTTGAAGGTGCTGGCGACGGAGGCGGGCCATTCGGCCAGGTGGTCGTGGGGAGCATTCGCCGGAATGGTCACGGCACTGTTGATCCTTTCTTTCTACAGTGTCGTTGGCGGCTGGTCCCTGGATTACATCATCGATATGGGGCGGGGAGATTTCCAGGGGGCGACGCCCGATCAGGTCGGCGCCTACTTCGGCAACGTGATCGCCGACCCCTGGAGGCTGACACTTTGGCACACGCTTTTCATGGTGCTCTCTGCCGTAGTGATCGCCCGAGGCGTGGTCGCCGGGCTTGAGCGCAGCCTGCGAATCATGATGCCGCTGCTGTTCGTGATGATCCTGGTGCTGCTGGGTTACAGCATGACCACCGGACATTTCATGGAGGGCGTGCATTTCATGTTCGATTTCCAGCCTGAAAAGGTCATGGACGGACTGTTGCCGGCCATGGGGCATGCGTTTTTCTCCCTGAGCGTTGGCGTCGGCTCGATCATGATCTATGGCGCCTACATGCCCAAGAACGCCTCGCTGACCAGGACTGTCTTCGGCGTAGCGTTGCTGGACACCTTTGTATCGCTGCTCGCCGGAGTGGCATTGTTTCCGATTGTATTCGCTGCTGGCCTGAACCCGAGTGAAGGGCCGGGGCTGATGTTCGTCAGTCTGCCTTTCGCCTTCGGCAGCATGCCGTTCGGCCAGGTAATGGGCGTGGTGTTTTTTGTCCTGGTGGCAGTCGCTGCCTGGAGCTCGGCCATTTCCTTGCTCGAACCGATGGTCGCTTACCTGGTTGAACGAACCCGCCTGAGCCGCGCCTGGGTCACTTTCTGGCTGGCCTTCACCTGCTGGTTTGTGGGATTAGGCACGGTGTTTTCCTTCAATATATGGAAGCAGGCGAAGTTTTTCGTGAACGAAGGCGGTCTGTTCCACCTCTATCAGTGGGGAGCGACCGGAGGGCTGGATTTCTTCGGAGTGATTGATTTCTTTACATCCCGGATCATGCTGCCTTTGGGTGGATTGTGTTTCGTGGTGTTCGCAGGGTGGATCATGGGGCGTGAGGCGGTGCGTGATGAGCTGTCGCTGCGTAGCCCGGTAGTGTTCGCCTTGAGTCTGTTCCTGATGCGCTATGTGGCGCCCATCGGCATCCTGGTAGTGTTTGCCGCCCAGCTGTGGAAGTGACGCTTACATGACGACACATATTCAACGCTCGGCCTTGCTGCCCTACCCGGCGCAGGCGCTGTACGACCTGGTCAACGACGTGGCGAGTTATCCGCAGTTCTTGCCCTGGTGCTCGTTCGCCGAGGTGCTTGAAAGCTCCGAAACCCACATGCGTGCCAGTCTCAATGTGGCCAAGGGCGGATTGAGCCAGCACTTTGTCACTCGTAACACCTTGGTGCCGGGGCAGTCGATCGAAATGAACCTCGAAGAGGGGCCGTTCAATCAGCTCCATGGTGTCTGGGTGTTCAAGCCGCTCGGGGAAAAGGCCTGCAAGATCAGCCTGGATCTCTCGTTCGACTACGCGGGGCCTATCGTGCGGGCGACCTTGGGGCCGCTGTTCAACCAGGCGGCCAATACGCTGGTCGATGCGTTCTGCCAACGCGCCAAACAGAACGCCGAGCTCAAGCGTTGATCGAGATTGAAGTGGTGCATGCCAGCGTCGACCGCCAGGTCTTGCGCACGTGTGCAGTGCCCGAAGGCACCAGCGTTCGTGCTGCGCTGCTGGCGTCGGGTATTGCCGAGGATTTTCCGGAGCTGGACTTGAGCACGTGTCCGATCGGTATTTTTGGCAAGGTGGGCGCCGATCCGGATCGGCAAGCGGTGCAAGCTTGTGATCGGCTCGAAGTCTATCGGCCGTTGCTGGCTGATCCGAAAGAAATTCGTCGTCTGCGAGCGGCCAAGGCTGCTCAGGCGCGTCAGGCGGATCAGTAGGCAGCGCCTTATTTGCAGGCATTAAAAAACCCGGCATGCCGGGTTTTTTGTTGTCGCATTTTATTGCGGCGAGGTGTCCAAAGGCTCGGGCGTCGGGACAGGTACGGTCTCGACGTTGTCCACATCCTTCTGGATCTGATCCAGCAACGAACCTGGCTTGGCCGGTTTTTCCGGTTTCGGCTGTTCGGCATTCTGGGTCGGGTCGGTGACGGTCGTACCGCTGTCCTTGCCCATGATGGCCTCATCGCGGCTCACACCAGGCATGAAATCACCCGACAGGCTGACAAGCTGGTCATTGGCATTGAAGATAACGCTGATGCGTTCCTGTTGCCGTTCACCACCGCCTGGCTGCAGGCTGTACAGGTAATCCCAGCGATCGGCATGGAACGTGTCGGTCAGCAGGGGGTTGCCCATGATAAACCGTACTTGCCGACGGGTCATTCCCGGGCGTAACTGGTCTATCATGTCCTGCGTGACGACATTGCCCTGCTGGATGTCGATTTTGTAAACCCCGGGGAATGAACAACCGGCGAGTGCGAGCAGTCCCACGAAGGTGAAACTGGTTAGCAAGAGCTTGGTGTTTTGCATCGGTGGGCGACTTCCACTATCTTGGCTGGGACAACGTAAACGCCGATCATACCCGCATTAAGAGAAGCTGCGAAGCAGCATCGCGAGAAAGCTGACCATGGTTGAAAATAGCGAACTACGCAAAGCCGGCCTCAAAGTGACCCTGCCAAGGGTCAAGATTCTGCAAATGCTCGATTCCGCCGAGCAACGCCACATGAGTGCCGAAGACGTCTACAAGGCGCTCATGGAAGCTGGCGAGGACGTCGGTCTGGCCACGGTTTACCGTGTATTGACCCAATTCGAGGCGGCGGGACTGGTGGCTCGTCATAATTTTGATGGCGGTCATGCTGTCTTCGAATTGGCGGACGGGGAGCACCATGACCACATGGTGGATGTAGAGACTCGCGAGGTAATCGAGTTCGTCAGTCCCGAAATCGAGAAGCTGCAAAAGGCGATTGCTGACGAGTATGGCTTCGATTTGATCGATCACCATCTCGTCCTGCATGTCCGCAAGCGCAAGTAAGTTCGTCACGTAGGCGAAAGCCCGCAAAACGAAAGAAGGCGACCCTCGGGTCGCCTTCTTGCTTTGCGGGGTTTTTCAGCTTTTTGCCGCAACCACCATTTTTTTGGCATGCGCCAAGGATTCCTTGGTCAGGTCGATGCCTCCCAGCATTCGCGCCACTTCTTCCACGCGCTCGTTCTTGTCGAGCTTGGAGACGGCGGTGCGAGTAGCGTCTTCGCCACGCACCTTATGCACGAACAAATGTTGGTGGCCCTGAGCCGCGACCTGAGGCAGGTGAGTCACCGTCAATACCTGCCCACGCTCACCCAGCCTGCGTAGCAATTGGCCAACGATCTCTGCTGTCGGGCCGCCAATGCCCACGTCAACTTCGTCGAACACCAAAGTTGGCACACGGGATGTCTGCGCCGTGATGACCTGGATGGCCAGGCTGATGCGCGACAGCTCACCGCCGGAAGCGACTTTTGCCAGCGCCTTGAGCGGTTGTCCGGGGTTGGCACTGACCAGTAGCTCCACTTGTTCCAAGCCATTGGGTTGAAGCTCGTCTCCGGCGTTGGGGCGCAGTTCGATAGTAAATCGGCCGCCTGGCATGCCAAGACGCTGGATTTCCTGTTCCACCGCACTGGCCAATCCGGTGGCGGCTTTGCTACGCAGTTCGCTGAGCTCCCTGGCCTTTTCCTGGTAATGACGAGCATAGGATGCCAGTTCATCGCCGAGTCGCTCGATGGATTCATCGTTGGCGTTCAGGGTTTCCAGTTCTTCCAGCAGGCGCTGTTGCAGTTCGACGACTTCGGTTGGCTGGACGCGGTGTTTGCGTGCAAGCGTATAGATAGTGTCCAGGCGCTCTTCCAGATATTGCAGGCGCGCGGGGTCGGCATCGAAATGATCCAGGAACCGGTTCAGTTCGCCGACGGCTTCCTCGACCTGGATCTGTGCGCTGGTCAGCAGATTGCTCGCCTCGCTCAGGGCACCTACCGAGCTGCTGACGCTGGAGAGCCGGTTCAGGCTCGCCGTCAATGCGCTGAGCACATTGCCCGAGTCGTTTTCGCTGCATTGTTCGACGACCTGCCGACAGACCCCCAGGAGCGCTTCGGCGTTGGTCAGGTTCTTGTGCTCCTGTTCCAGTTCTCCCAGTTCGTTTTCGCCCAGGGCCAGGTTCTCCAACTCTTCGAGTTGGTAGCTCAAGAGCTGGTGGCGGGCGCGTTGCTCGTCGCCGGAATTGGCGAGTCGGTCCAGCTCCTGCCGGGTCTGGCGCCAGCGTTGGGCTGCCAGGTGAACCTGGCGGGCCAGGTCGGTGGCTCCGGCGTATTCGTCGAGCAGGCGGCGATGGGTATCGGTCTTGAGCAGGGACTGGTGTTCATGCTGGCTGTGAATATCGATCAGCAGTTCGCCGAGCGCCTTCAGGTCCCCCAGCGGGCAGGGCGAGCCGTTGATATAGCCGCGGGAGCGGCCTTCGGCGGTGATGACCCGACGCAGGATGCACAGGCCGTCAGTGTCCAGGTCCCGTTCGGCCAGCCAAGCGCTGGCTTCGGGAATGTCGACCAGGTCGAAAGTTGCCAGGATGTCGGCCTTGTCTGCGCCGGGGCGCACCACGCCGCTGTCGGCACGATCACCCAGGGTCAGCCCGAGGGCATCGAGCATGATCGATTTGCCAGCACCGGTTTCACCGGTAATCACGCTCATGCCCCGGTCGAGTTCGAGGTCGAGATGTTCGACGATGGCGTAGTTGTGTACGGACAGGTGCACCAGCATAAGGCCGCTCCCAGGCATTAGGTCTGGTTATTTATACAGTGTTTTGGCGCGGACTGACAATGCCCGGGCTTAGCTCTATTTGCTTGGACTGCCTGAGTTTTTAGCGCTGCTGGGAATGATATGCAGCTGTTTTTTGTAAGGTTAATTCGTCGCGCGGCCCTTGAAGCTGAAAAACGTGGCCCCATATACCGGGGCAGAAGCGCGAGTCGAGCTCGCGGACGAAGTTGAAAGGAGAAATCTATGGCTGACGAACAGACGCAGGACACGCAAAATCTAGACGCCAATCAGGCTCCCCAGGATTCGGGCGAAGACCTGTCGGCTCGTGTACAAGTGCTCGAAGAGCAACTGGCCGGTGCTCAGGATCAGGCGTTGCGCGTAGCAGCCGACCTGCAGAATGTCCGCCGCCGCGCCGAGCAAGACGTGGAAAAGGCCCACAAGTTTGCCTTGGAGCGTTTCGCTGGCGACCTGCTGCCAATCATCGACAGCCTGGAGCGCGGCCTCGAGCTGTCCAACCCGGACGACGAGAACATCCGTCCGATGCGTGAAGGCATCGAGCTGACCCTGAAGATGTTCCAGGACACCCTCAAGCGCTATCAGCTTGAAGCGATCGATCCTCACGGTGAACCCTTCAACGCCGAGCACCACCAGGCCATGGCGATGCAGGAAAGTGCCGACGTCGAGCCGAACAGCGTGCTGAAAGTGTTCCAAAAGGGCTACCTGCTCAACGGCCGCTTGCTGCGCCCGGCCATGGTTGTGGTCAGCAAGGCGCCAGCGCCGGTTTCGCCTTCTATCGATGAGCAGGCTTGAAATCGGGCGCAACGGCCCCATTAAGAAGTCAAGCGTTTAAGTACTACCGCAGTTAGCCACCACTGCTGCGGCAAAAAAATTCAAGTTCCGGGAGAGTTAACATGGGCAAGATTATCGGTATCGACCTGGGGACCACCAACTCGTGCGTCTCCGTGCTGGAAAACGGCAAGGCCAAAGTCATCGAGAATGCTGAAGGCGCGCGTACCACGCCGTCGATCATCGCTTACGCCAACGATGGCGAGATCCTGGTGGGCCAGTCCGCCAAGCGTCAGGCTGTGACCAATCCGCATAACACCCTGTACGCGGTGAAGCGTCTGATCGGCCGCAAGTTCGACGAAGAAGTCGTGCAGAAAGACATCAAGATGGTGCCTTACAAAATCGCCAAGGCTGACAACGGCGACGCATGGGTTGAAGTGAACGGCCAGAAAATGGCGCCGCCACAGATCTCGGCTGAAATCCTGAAAAAAATGAAGAAGACCGCCGAAGACTACCTCGGCGAGCCAGTGACCGAAGCGGTCATTACCGTTCCTGCCTACTTCAACGACAGCCAGCGCCAGGCGACCAAGGACGCCGGCCGCATCGCTGGCCTGGACGTGAAACGCATCATCAACGAACCTACCGCAGCCGCTCTGGCCTACGGTATGGACAAGGCCAAGGGCGATCACACCGTGATCGTTTATGACCTGGGTGGCGGTACTTTCGACGTTTCCGTGATCGAAATCGCCGAAGTCGATGGCGAGCACCAGTTCGAAGTATTGGCAACCAACGGCGACACGTTCCTGGGTGGTGAAGACTTCGACATCCGCCTGATCGACTACCTTGTCGATGAGTTCAAGAAAGAAAGCGGCATGAACCTCAAGGGTGACCCGCTGGCCATGCAGCGTCTGAAAGAGGCCGCTGAGAAAGCCAAGATCGAACTGTCCTCGAGCCAGTCGACCGACGTGAACCTGCCGTACATCACCGCAGACGCCACCGGTCCGAAGCACCTGAACGTGAAAATCTCCCGCGCCAAACTCGAAGCGCTGGTGGAAGACCTGGTTCAGCGCACCATCGAACCTTGCCGTATTGCGATGAAGGACGCCGGTATCGACGTTGGCTCGATCAACGACGTGATCCTGGTCGGCGGTCAGACCCGTATGCCGCTGGTGCAGAAGCTGGTCACCGATTTCTTCGGTAAGGAAGCACGTAAGGACGTGAACCCGGACGAAGCCGTTGCCATGGGTGCTGCCATCCAGGGTGCCGTTCTGGCCGGCGACGTGAAAGACGTTCTGCTGCTCGACGTCAGCCCGCTGACCCTGGGTATCGAAACCATGGGCGGCGTGATGACCGCGCTGATCGAGAAAAACACCACGATTCCTACCAAGAAATCCCAGGTGTTCTCGACGGCCGACGACAACCAGAGCGCGGTGACCATCCACGTGCTGCAAGGTGAGCGCAAGCAAGCGGCACAGAACAAATCTCTGGGCAAGTTCGACCTGGCCGAGATTCCGCCAGCGCCACGTGGTGTGCCGCAAATCGAAGTGACCTTCGACATCGACGCCAACGGCATCCTGCACGTCGGCGCGAAAGACAAGGCCACCGGCAAGACTCAGTCGATCGTGATCAAGGCCAACTCCGGTCTGTCCGAGGAAGAAATTCAGCAGATGGTTCGCGACGCTGAAGTCAACGCCGAGGAAGACCGCAAGTTCGAAGAGCTGGCCAGCGCTCGTAACCAGGGCGACGCCTTGGTTCACTCGACCCGTAAGATGGTTGCCGATGCCGGCGACAAAGTGACCGCTGAAGAGAAAACTGCGATCGAAGCCGCCGTGGTTGCCCTTGAAGCGGCCGTCAAAGGCGACGACAAGGCTGCCATCGAAGCGAAGATCGAAGAGCTGTCGAAAGTCTCCGCGCCAGTGGCTCAGAAGATGTATGCCGAGCAGGCCCAGCCAGCTGAAGGTGCTGCGCAGCAAGGCGAATCGGCCGAGAAAGCCGATGACGTGGTCGACGCTGAGTTCGAAGAAGTGAAAGACAACAAGTAATCGCTTGTTGGTCGGCCGGTTGACTGCGTTTGTGCGGTGGCTGGTAGGATGTCGCCGCGCGGGAGCTTGCTCCCGCGTTGGCGTGTCTGGAGTCAGTGAATTTTTACAGCATGCGACAGCGTTCGGGTGCTGGCGGTGTGTTCGGGAATGCTCCTGCTTTCCGGGCGATATGCGCCGAGACCAGGATCGTTGAATCGACGTGAGTTGGGTCCGGGCCTGTATTGGGGCTCAACGAGTTTGGCAAGGTTCAGGAGAGGTTTGCCGGACGTCCTATAAGAGTGCAAAGACTAATGGCGAAGCGTGATTTTTACGAAGTATTGGGTGTCGAGCGGGGAGCCAGCGAGGCAGAGCTGAAAAAGGCTTACCGTCGCCTGGCGATGAAGCACCACCCAGACCGTAATCCCGGCGATAAAGCGTCGGAAGAGATGTTCAAGGAAGCCAACGAGGCTTACGAAGTTCTGTCCGATTCCAGCAAGCGCGCGGCCTATGACCAGTACGGACATGCCGGTGTCGACCCGAGCATGGGTGGCGGCGGTGCCGGTTTTGGCGGCCAGAACTTCTCCGATATCTTCGGCGATGTGTTCAGTGATTTCTTTGGCGGCGGTCGCGGTGGCGCCCGTGGTGGTGCCCAGCGTGGCAGCGATTTGCGCTACACGTTGGAACTGAATCTGGAAGAAGCGGTGCGCGGTACCACGGTGAATATCCGTGTGCCGACGCTGGTCAATTGCAAGCCATGCGACGGTTCGGGCGCCAAGAAGGGCTCCTCGCCAGTCACCTGCCCGACTTGCGGCGGCATCGGCCAGGTTCGCATGCAGCAGGGCTTCTTCTCGGTCCAGCAAACCTGCCCACGTTGCCATGGTCAGGGCAAGATCATTTCCGATCCGTGCGACTCCTGCCACGGCGAAGGGCGTGTCGAAGAGTACAAGACGCTGTCGGTCAAAGTGCCGGCCGGTGTCGACACCGGTGACCGCATTCGTCTGTCCGGCGAAGGCGAGGCGGGCGCCCAGGGCGGCCCGACCGGCGATCTGTATGTGGTGATCAACGTGCGCGAGCACGCGATCTTCCAGCGTGATGGCAAGCACCTGTTCTGCGAAGTTCCGATCAGTTTTGTTGATGCGGCCTTGGGCGGTGAGCTTGAAATTCCGACCCTTGATGGTCGCGTCAAATTGAAGATTCCCGAAGGGACGCAAACCGGCAAGCAGTTCCGCATTCGCGGCAAGGGCGTGGCCCCGGTGCGTGGCGGTGGTGCGGGCGACCTGATGTGTCGCGTCGCGGTAGAGACACCGGTCAATCTGAGCCGGCGCCAGCGGGAGTTGCTCGAAGAGTTCCGCAGTTCCCTGGCGGATGACAACAGCCACTCGCCGAAAACCACCGGTTGGTTCGAAGGTGTGAAGCGCTTCTTCGGCGATCTGTAAGGAATGGGCATGCGACGTATAGCTGTGATGGGCGCCGCGGGGCGCATGGGCAAGGCGCTGGTCGAGGCGGTGCAGCAGCGCTCGCCGCTCTCCGGCCTGACGGCTGCCATCGTCCGGCCCGACAGTACGCTGGTGGGCGCCGATGCCGGCGAGCTGGCCTCGATCGGACGTATCGGCGTGCCAATGTCCGGTGGGCTGGAAAAGGTGCTCGACGAGTTTGATGTCCTGATCGACTTCACCCTGCCGGAAGTCATGCTGAAAAACCTCGCCACCTGCCGCAAGGCCGGCAAGGCCATGGTCATCGGCACGACCGGCCTGGATGCTGAGCAGAAGCGAATGTTGGCCGATGCCGGCCAGGACATTCCGATCGTGTTCGCGGCGAACTTCAGCGTGGGCGTGAACCTCTCGCTCAAGCTGCTGGACCTGACGGCGCGGGTGCTGGGTGATGATGCGGATATCGAAATCATCGAGGCGCATCACCGTCACAAGATCGATGCGCCTTCGGGAACAGCCTTGCGCATGGGGGAGGTGATTGCCGATGCGCTGGGTCGCGATCTGCAGGAGGTGGCCGTGTATGGCCGTCAGGGGCACACCGGTGCGCGTGAGCGAGACACCATCGGTTTCGCGACCGTGCGTGGCGGCGACGTGGTAGGTGATCACACCGTGCTGTTCGCCACCGAGGGTGAGCGCTTGGAGATCACGCACAAGGCGTCGAGTCGGATGACTTTCGCCAAGGGCGCCGTGCGTGCCGCGCTGTGGCTGGATGGTCGCGAGCCCGGCTTGTACGACATGCAGGACGTTCTCGATCTGCGTTGATGCCTTCAAGGCGGGGTTCAGGTTACACTGAGCCCCGTTTTACACCGCTTCGCGACGGCCTGTCGCATTCCCCTGCCTTTAAGGCTCATTAGCGGTGGACCAAAAAAGCCTTTTTCTGTAAGCTACAGCTTTAGTGTGTCCACTAAAAGCGCGCAGAATAATTCAGTGAACAAGCGGGGTGACGTGTCCATACGTCACTCCGCTTTTTTACAACCTGCGATCGCCCTTTCAGGCTTTATTTACGGGAGGTCTTCTTGACTAAGCCAGCCATACTCGCCCTTGCTGATGGCAGCATTTTTCGCGGCGAAGCCATTGGAGCCGACGGTCAGACCGTTGGTGAGGTGGTGTTTAACACCGCAATGACCGGCTATCAGGAAATTCTTACCGATCCTTCCTACGCCCAGCAAATCGTTACCCTGACTTACCCGCACATCGGTAACACCGGCACCACGCCGGAAGATGCCGAGTCCGATCGTGTCTGGTCCGCTGGCCTGGTCATCCGCGACCTGCCGCTGGTAGCGAGTAACTGGCGTAACAAGATGTCCCTGTCCGACTACCTGAAAGCCAACAACGTCGTGGCGATCGCCGGTATCGACACCCGTCGCCTGACCCGCATCCTGCGGGAAAAAGGCGCGCAGAACGGCTGCATCATGGCCGGTGACAATATTTCCGACGAGGCCGCCATTGCCGCTGCCCGGGGTTTCCCAGGCCTCAAGGGCATGGACCTGGCGAAAGTCGTCAGCACTCAGAAACAGTACGAGTGGCGCTCCTCGGTCTGGGATCTGAAAACCGATAGCCACGCGACGATCGAGACTTCCGAACTGCCGTATCACGTGGTCGCCTACGATTACGGCGTCAAGCTGAACATCCTGCGCATGCTGGTCGCGCGCGGTTGCCGCGTCACCGTAGTGCCGGCCCAGACCCCCGCGGCTGATGTCCTGGCCCTCAAGCCCGACGGCGTGTTCCTGTCCAACGGCCCGGGTGACCCGGAACCATGCGACTACGCGATCCAGGCGATCAAGGACGTGCTGGAAACCGAGATCCCGGTATTCGGTATCTGCCTGGGGCACCAGTTGCTGGCCCTGGCGTCGGGCGCCAAGACCCTGAAAATGGGCCACGGCCACCACGGTGCCAACCACCCGGTCCAGGACCTGGACACCGGTGTCGTCATGATCACCAGCCAGAACCACGGTTTTGCGGTGGACGAAGCGACCCTGCCGGCCAACGTACGGGCTATCCACAAGTCGCTGTTCGACGGCACGCTGCAAGGCATCGAGCGTACCGACAAGAGCGCGTTCAGCTTCCAGGGCCACCCTGAGGCGAGCCCGGGCCCGAACGATGTGGCGCCACTGTTCGATCGCTTCATCAATGAGATGGCCAAGCGCCGCTGACCGCGTGAAACCCGAGGGCGGCCCCGACAACGGCGGCCCCCGCGGGCGCTTCAAAGATTGTTCGACGGCCTAGCCGACTGACCTGCGGATTTGAGTGACAAACCCATGCCAAAACGTACAGACATAAAAAGCATCCTGATTCTCGGCGCTGGCCCGATCGTGATCGGCCAGGCCTGCGAATTCGACTACTCCGGCGCCCAGGCTTGCAAAGCCCTGCGCGAAGAGGGTTATCGCGTCATCCTGGTGAACTCCAACCCGGCCACCATCATGACCGACCCGGCCATGGCCGACGCCACCTACATCGAGCCGATCAAGTGGCAGACCGTTGCCAAGATCATCGAGAAGGAGCGTCCGGACGCGCTGCTGCCGACCATGGGTGGCCAGACCGCTTTGAACTGCGCCCTGGACCTGGAGCGCGAAGGTGTCTTGGAAAAATTCGGTGTGGAAATGATCGGCGCCAATGCCGATACCATCGACAAGGCCGAAGATCGTTCGCGCTTCGACAAGGCGATGAAATCCATCGGCCTGGACTGCCCACGCTCGGGCATCGCCCACAGCATGGAAGAAGCCAACGCCGTGCTGGAACGCCTCGGCTTCCCGTGCATCATCCGTCCGTCCTTCACCATGGGCGGCACGGGTGGTGGCATCGCCTACAACCGTGAAGAATTCGAAGAAATCTGCGCCCGTGGGCTGGACCTGTCGCCAACCAAGGAACTGCTGATCGACGAGTCCCTGATCGGTTGGAAAGAATACGAAATGGAAGTTGTCCGCGACAAAAAGGACAACTGCATCATCGTTTGCTCCATCGAG
The DNA here is from genome assembly GCF_057334555.1 of Pseudomonas sp. AGC41. NCBI lineage: Bacteria > Pseudomonadati > Pseudomonadota > Gammaproteobacteria > Pseudomonadales > Pseudomonadaceae > Pseudomonas > Pseudomonas sp. AGC41. The sequence goes on along the minus strand of NZ_JBHFJB010000156.1, from coordinate 30,097 downwards.
AACTTCGACCCGATGGGCGTGCACACTGGCGACTCGATCACCGTAGCACCGGCCCAGACCCTGACTGACAAGGAATACCAGATCCTGCGTAACGCCTCCCTGGCGGTACTGCGCGAGATCGGCGTGGAAACCGGTGGCTCCAACGTCCAGTTCGGCATTTGCCCGAACACTGGCCGCATGGTGGTCATCGAGATGAACCCGCGCGTATCCCGTTCGTCGGCCCTGGCCTCGAAGGCCACCGGTTTCCCGATCGCTAAGGTCGCCGCCAAGCTGGCCGTCGGCTACACCCTGGACGAACTGTCGAACGACATCACCGGCGGCAAGACCCCGGCGTCCTTCGAGCCGTCCATCGACTACGTGGTGACCAAGCTGCCGCGTTTCGCTTTCGAAAAATTCGCCAAGGCTGATGCGCGCCTGACCACTCAGATGAAGTCGGTGGGTGAAGTCATGGCCATCGGCCGGACTTTCCAGGAATCCCTGCAAAAAGCCCTTCGTGGCCTGGAAGTGGGTGTCTGCGGCCTCGATCCGAAGCTGGACCTGAGCAAGCCGGAAAGCATGAGCGAGCTCAAGCGCGAGCTGACCGTGCCGGGCGCCGAGCGTATCTGGTACGTGGCGGATGCCTTCCGCGCCGGCATGACTGTCGAGCAGATTTTCGACATGAACATGATCGACCCTTGGTTCCTGGTGCAGATCGAAGATCTGATCAAGGAAGAAGAGAAGGTCAAGACCATGGGCATGTCCAGCATCGATCGCAACGCGATGCTGGGTCTTAAGCGCAAGGGCTTCTCCGACATGCGCCTGGCCAAGCTGCTGGGTGTGACCGAAAAGAGCCTGCGCACTCACCGCCACAAGCTGGAGGTCTTCCCGGTCTACAAGCGCGTCGACACCTGCGCGGCCGAGTTCGCCACCGACACGGCCTACCTGTACTCCACGTACGAAGAAGAGTGCGAAGCCGCGCCTTCGACCCGGGACAAGATCATGATCCTGGGTGGCGGTCCGAACCGGATCGGCCAGGGCATCGAGTTCGACTACTGCTGCGTCCACGCGGCACTGGCGCTGCGCGACGATGGTTACGAAACCATCATGGTCAACTGCAACCCGGAGACCGTTTCCACCGACTACGACACCTCTGATCGCCTGTACTTCGAGCCAGTGACCCTGGAAGACGTGCTGGAAATCGTCCGTGTCGAGAAGCCAAAAGGCGTGATCGTCCAGTACGGCGGGCAGACTCCTCTGAAACTGGCCCGCGCCCTCGAAGCCGCTGGCGTGCCGATCATCGGCACCAGCCCGGATGCCATCGACCGCGCCGAAGACCGCGAGCGCTTCCAGCAGATGGTCGAGCGCCTGAACCTGCGCCAGCCACCAAACGCCACCGTGCGCAGCGAAGACGAAGCTATTCGTGCCGCGGCGAAGATCGGTTATCCGCTGGTGGTGCGCCCGTCCTACGTACTGGGCGGCCGTGCGATGGAAATCGTTTACCAGGAAGACGAACTCAAGCGCTACCTGCGCGAAGCGGTCCAGGTGTCCAACGACAGCCCGGTTCTGCTCGACCACTTCCTCAACTGCGCCATCGAAATGGACGTGGACGCGGTCTGCGACGGCAAGGATGTCGTGATCGGCGCAATCATGCAGCACATCGAGCAGGCCGGCGTTCACTCCGGTGACTCTGCCTGTTCGCTGCCGCCGTACTCGTTGCCGGCCCACATCCAGGACGAGATGCGTGAGCAGGTCAAGAAAATGGCTCTGGAACTCGGCGTCATCGGCCTGATGAACGTGCAGCTGGCGCTTCAGGGCGAAGACATCTATGTCATCGAAGTCAACCCGCGCGCCTCCCGGACCGTACCGTTCGTGTCCAAGTGCATCGGTGTTTCCCTGGCGATGATCGCTGCTCGCGTGATGGCCGGTAAAACCTTGGCGGAGCTGAACTTCACCAAGGAAATCATCCCGAACTTCTACAGCGTGAAGGAGGCGGTGTTCCCGTTCGCCAAATTCCCTGGCGTAGACCCGATCCTCGGTCCGGAAATGAAATCCACCGGTGAAGTGATGGGCGTTGGCGACACCTTCGGCGAGGCCTTTGCCAAGGCCCAGATGGGCGCCAGCGAAGTCCTGCCGACGGGCGGCACGGCGTTCATCAGCGTGCGTGATGACGACAAGCCACTGGTTGCGGGCGTGGCCCGTGATCTGATCAACTTGGGTTTCGAAGTGGTCGCCACTGCCGGTACCGCCAAACTGATCGAGGCGGCGGGCCTGAAAGTGCGCCGCGTGAACAAGGTGACCGAGGGGCGTCCGCACGTGGTCGACATGATCAAGAATGACGAAGTCACGCTGATCATCAATACCACCGAAGGTCGCCAGTCGATCGCCGATTCCTATTCCATTCGTCGCAATGCGTTGCAGCATAAAATCTACTGCACCACGACTATTGCTGCCGGCGAAGCGATCTGCGAAGCGCTCAAGTTCGGACCTGAGAAGACCGTACGTCGCTTGCAGGATCTACATGCAGGATTGAAGGCATGAGCATAACCAAGTACCCGATGACTGTTCAGGGCGCGAAGGCCCTGGAGGAAGAGCACGCTTTCCTGACCAAGGTCGAGCGCCCGCGCTTGAGCCAGGCGATCGGTGAAGCCCGTGAACTGGGCGACCTGAAGGAAAACGCCGAATACCATGCTGCCCGAGAGGAGCAGGGCATGGTCGAGGCGCGCGTGCGCGACATCGAAGGCCGCATGCAGAATGCGGTGATCATCGATGTCACGACGATTCCGCACACTGGCAAAGTGATTTTCGGCACTACCGTGGAAATCGCCAACGTCGAGACTGATGAAAGCGTCACTTACCAGATCGTTGGTGAGGACGAGGCGGACATCAAGCTCGGCAAGATTTCAGTCGGCTCACCCATCGCCCGCGCCTTGATTGCCAAGGAAGAGGGTGATGTGGTGGCGGTGAAGACGCCTGGCGGTGTCATCGAGTACGAGATTGTCGAAGTCCGTCATATCTGAACGAAGGCACCCGCTGCGTGCGGGTGCCATGATCTGGCAGCTCACCCAGATGTTATGGGTGGGCGGCGTCTGGTTGTTGCACATCGGTCTGCTGCCGGTGCTGGGTCAGATCGGCCTGGCACCGCTGCTCATTGATGAAATCGCAGGTATGCTGACGGCACTGCTGGTGGGTTTTTCGGCAGTGTGCGTGATATTCCAGGCTTTGGTGCTGGTTCAGGCCGATGGCCTTGGCAGTCTATGGCGTGACATCCGTGGCCAATTGCTGCTCATGGCCTTGTACGCTTGCGGAATGTTCCTGGCGGTGCGTCTCGGCTGGCCGGATGCGAGCCAATGGCAGGTATTCAGCTATCTGGTGCTGGGTTTTTCCGGCCTGATGCTGGTGTTGCAACCGGTTCCCGGATGGAGCGGCAGGGTGCGCGAAGCACACCCTTGACCCTTTGTATCACTTGAAGCGGTGAACGTTCGACAGTTGCTTGTTGACGCTGAAATTCTTGCGATAAATCAGTGCCATCTTGCCGATGACCTGGACCAGGTCAGCCTTGCCGACCTTGCACAGCTCCGCAACGGCAGCCAGGCGGGCTTCGCGGTCGAGGATGTTGAGCTTGATCTTGATCAGCTCGTGATCGCCGAGGGCGCGTTCCAGTTCAGCAAGGACACCTTCAGTCAAACCGTTGTCAGCCACAGTCAAAACCGGTTTCAGATGGTGGCCAATGGATTTGTATTGTTTCTTCTGCTCTTGAGTGAGCGGCATAATCTGACCCCTGTGTCTGATCTTGTAAAAAGCGGCGGCCAGTTTACCCGAGCGAGTCCGGGACCGCCCAGTTAATCACGACCCGATTTATTTTTCAGAGGTGGCCCGTGGCCCGTTCCAAGACTAGCCAGAACTGGCTGAGAGAGCATTTCAACGATCCGTACGTCAAAATGGCGCAAAAAGACGGCTATCGTTCGCGTGCCAGCTACAAATTGCTGGAAATCCAGGAGAAGGATCGCCTGATTCGTCCCGGCATGACCGTCATCGACCTCGGCGCCGCGCCGGGTGGCTGGTCGCAGGTGACCAGTCGTCTGATTGGTGGTCAAGGGCGATTGATCGCTTCGGACATTCTGGAGATGGACAGCATCCCTGACGTGACCTTTATCCAGGGCGATTTCACCGAGGACGCCGTATTGGCACAAATCCTCGAGGCCGTCGGAAATACCCAGGTCGACCTTGTGATTTCCGATATGGCCCCCAATATGAGTGGATTGGCGGCTGTCGACATGCCTCGTGCAATGTTCCTCAGCGAGCTGGCCCTGGATCTGGCGGGGCGGGTTCTGCGTCCGGGTGGTGATTTCCTGATCAAGGTCTTCCAGGGGGAAGGCTTCGATGAATACCACAAGGGCATGCGCAAATTGTTCGACAAGGTTCAGATGCGCAAGCCATTGTCGTCCCGCGACCGCTCTCGCGAGCAGTATTTGCTGGCGCGAGGGTTCCGCGGGATTGAAGGCGCTTCCAGTGATGAGCGGCTTTGAAACAGGCCGATAGTTTTTTTTGTATCGCATTGCTGGCGCCGCGTAACGAAAATTGCGCGAGTCAAAGTTTCACAAAGGGTTACAGACGGCGCCTGCCAGAGTCGCAGGTAATGTAGTAAGTTAGGCCGGTGAATATCATGCGAAGCGCGCGCCAGTAGCGGAGCTTGCTTCAGAGGGTAGTTAATTGAACGATATGGCAAAGAATCTGATCCTGTGGTTGATCATCGCTGCTGTCCTTGTGACCGTGATGAACAACTTCTCCAGCCCTAACGAGCCGCAGACCCTCAACTATTCCGATTTCCTCCAGCAGGTCAAGGAAGGCAAGGTCGAGCGCGTAGCCGTTGATGGTTATGTGATTACCGGCAAGCGCAGCGATGGCGACAGCTTCAAGACCATTCGTCCAGCGATCCAGGACAATGGTTTGATCGGCGACCTGGTGGACAATCATGTCGTGATCGAAGGCAAGCAGCCTGAGCAGCAAAGTATCTGGACCCAGCTCCTGGTTGCGAGCTTCCCGATCCTGGTGATCATCGCGGTGTTCATGTTCTTCATGCGCCAGATGCAGGGCGGGGCTGGAG
>NZ_JBHFJB010000156.1:10087-24994 GCF_057334555.1 Pseudomonas sp. AGC41 | reverse complement strand
GGGAAGGGCGGGCCGATGAGTTTCGGCAAGAGCAAGGCCCGACTATTGTCCGAAGATCAGGTCAAGACCACCCTGGCTGACGTCGCCGGTTGCGATGAAGCCAAGGAAGAAGTCGGCGAGCTGGTTGAATTCCTGCGTGATCCAGGCAAGTTCCAGCGCCTGGGCGGGCGCATTCCCCGCGGCGTACTGATGGTGGGTCCACCGGGTACCGGTAAAACCTTGCTGGCCAAGGCAATCGCCGGCGAAGCCAAGGTTCCGTTCTTCACCATTTCCGGTTCCGACTTCGTCGAGATGTTCGTTGGCGTCGGTGCCAGCCGTGTCCGCGACATGTTCGAACAGGCGAAGAAGCACGCGCCATGCATTATCTTCATCGACGAGATCGACGCCGTTGGTCGCCACCGTGGCGCCGGCATGGGCGGCGGTCATGATGAGCGCGAGCAGACCCTCAACCAGTTGCTGGTCGAGATGGACGGTTTCGAGATGAATGACGGCATCATCGTGATCGCCGCCACCAACCGTCCGGACGTGCTCGACCCTGCGCTGCTGCGTCCAGGTCGTTTTGACCGTCAGGTCGTGGTGGGGCTGCCGGACATTCGTGGTCGCGAGCAGATCCTGAAGGTCCACATGCGCAAGGTGCCCATGGGGGATGACGTTGCTCCGGCGGTCATCGCTCGCGGCACACCGGGTTTCTCCGGTGCCGACCTGGCGAACCTGGTAAACGAAGCGTCGCTGTTTGCTGCTCGCTCCGGCAAGCGTGTCGTGGAGATGAAGGAATTCGAACTCGCCAAGGACAAGATCATGATGGGCGCCGAGCGCAAATCCATGGTCATGTCGGAAAAGGAAAAGCAGAACACCGCTTACCACGAGGCAGGACATGCCATCGTCGGTCGCGTTGTGCCTGAGCATGATCCGGTGTACAAGGTTTCGATCATTCCGCGCGGTCGTGCGCTGGGTGTGACGATGTTCCTGCCGGAAGAGGACCGTTACAGCCTGTCCAAGCGTGCGCTGATCAGCCAGATCTGTTCGCTGTATGGTGGCCGTATCGCCGAGGAAATGACGTTGGGCTTTGACGGCGTGACGACGGGTGCCTCTAACGACATCATGCGCGCAAGCCAGATTGCCCGGAACATGGTTACCAAGTGGGGCTTGTCCGAAAAGCTCGGCCCGCTGATGTACGCCGAGGAAGAGGGCGAAGTGTTCCTGGGTCGTGGCGGCGGTGGCCAGCATGCAAGCTTCTCTGGCGAGACGGCCAAGCTGATCGACTCGGAAGTTCGCAGCATCATTGACCAGTGCTACGGCACGGCCAAGCAGATCCTTACGGACAACCGCGACAAACTGGACGCGATGGCTGACGCACTGATGAAATATGAAACCATCGATGCCGAGCAAATCGACGACATCATGGCCGGCCGCACACCTCGTGAGCCTCGTGACTGGTCCGGTGGTGGCACCGGTACCTCCGGTACGCCTCCAGCGGTACAGGGTGAGCGTCCCGAGACGCCCATCGGTGGTCCGGCCGCCGACGTCTAAGGCTTGTAATGACTTCTGTTCAGTCCTCTAACCGGTTGCCTTGCGGCAACCGGTTTCTTGATTTGGCCCGTGCGCATGTCATGGGCATTCTTAATGTCACTCCCGATTCCTTTTCCGATGGCGGAAGATTCTGCCAGCTCGACGCTGCTTTGCGACATGCCGAGGCCATGGTGGCAGCGGGTGCAACGCTGATCGATGTCGGCGGTGAATCGACTCGTCCCGGGGCACGGTCGGTCTCGCCAACCGAAGAGCTGGAGCGAGTGGCGCCGATCGTCGAGCGGATACACCGCGAGCTTGATGTCATCATTTCGGTGGATACCTCCACGCCAGCGGTCATGCGCGAGGCGGCGCGCCTGGGTGCCGGGCTGATCAACGATGTCCGCTCCTTGCGGCGCGACGGTGCGCTGGATGCAGCAGCGGCAACCGGATTGCCGGTGTGCCTGATGCATATGCTCGGCGAGCCGGGGACCATGCAGGACGATCCGCACTATGATGATGTGACCAGGGAAGTTGCTGATTTCCTCGCCGAGCGCCTCGGCCAGTGCGCTGCCGTAGGCATTCCTGCCGAGCGGATCATCCTTGATCCCGGGTTCGGCTTTGCCAAGACCCTGGCTCACAACCTGAGTTTGTTCAAGCATATGGAAGCCTTGCATGCCTTGGGGCGGCCCCTGTTGGTTGGCGTCTCGCGAAAGAGCATGATAGGCAATGCTTTGGGGCGTCCAGTGGGAGAGCGCCTGTATGGCGGTCTCGCCCTGGCGGCCTTGGCCCTAACCAAAGGTGCGCGTATTTTGCGCGTGCACGATGTAGCCGAAACGATGGATGTCGTGCGGATGATCGACGCTGTGGATTCAGCCGAATAAGAATGACGGAGCACTTATGAGCAAGAAATATTTTGGCACCGACGGTATTCGTGGTCGGGTCGGCGAATACCCTATCACCCCTGATTTCATGCTCAAGCTCGGCTGGGCTGCCGGCATGGCGTTCCGCAAGATGGGCGCGTGCAAGGTTCTGGTCGGCAAGGACACGCGAATTTCCGGCTACATGTTCGAATCGGCTCTCGAGGCCGGCCTTACCTCGGCGGGCGCCGATGTGATGTTGCTGGGTCCGATGCCGACGCCGGCCATTGCCTACCTGACACGTACTTTCCAGGCCCAGGCAGGGATTGTGATCAGTGCTTCGCACAACCCTCATGATGATAACGGCATCAAGTTTTTCTCTGGCAAGGGCACCAAGCTGCCGGACGAAATCGAGCTGATGATCGAAGAGCTGCTGGATGCGCCAATGACGGTGGTCGAGTCGAGCAAGATCGGCAAAGTGTCGCGGATCAACGATGCATCGGGTCGTTATATCGAATTCTGCAAAGGCAGTGTGCCGACCGGTACGAGTTTTTCCGGTCTGAAAATCGTTGTCGATTGCGCGCATGGCGCAACCTATAAGGTCGCCCCCAGCGTTTTTCGCGAGTTGGGCGCCGAGGTGGTGGTGCTCTCTGCCCAGCCCAACGGGCTGAACATCAACCACAATTGCGGCTCGACCCATACCGAGGCATTGCAGGCTGCGGTCCTGGCCGAACATGCCGATCTCGGGATCGCTTTCGACGGCGACGGTGATCGGGTGTTGATGGTCGACCATACCGGTACGGTCGTTGATGGTGATGAGTTGCTGTTCATCATCGCGCGCGATCTGCATGGTCGCGGCAAGCTGCAGGGCGGTGTGGTCGGTACGTTGATGAGCAACCTCGGGCTTGAATTGGCCTTGGCGGATCTGGATATCCCATTCGTACGGGCTAATGTCGGCGACCGCTACGTGATCTCGGAATTGCTGGAGCGCAACTGGGTCATTGGTGGCGAGAATTCCGGCCACATCGTCTGCTTCGACCATACCACCACTGGTGATGCGATCATCGCTGCGCTGCAAGTGCTGATGGCGCTCAAGGCCCGTAACGAAGGGCTGGCGCAGTCGCGCCAGGCGCTGCGCAAGTGTCCGCAAGTTTTGATCAATGTGCGTTTTGGTGGAGGCGTCAGTCCTCTTGAGCATGCGACGGTCAAGCAGGCCGGCGAGCGCATAACACAGGCTATGGCCGGGCGTGGGCGGGTGTTGTTGCGCAAGTCCGGCACGGAGCCTTTGGTGCGCGTCATGGTCGAAGGCGAGGATGAAGCACAGGTCCGCGGTTATGCCGAAGAGCTGGCGAAGCTGGTTACTGAAGTTTCTGCCTGAATTCGGCTTGCCAGTCATGAATCGGTTGGGTAACATCTGCGCCCACTTTGACCGACGAGGTACAGCATGCGTCGCCCTATGGTAGCTGGTAACTGGAAGATGCACGGTACCCGCGCCAGCGTCGCTGAGCTGATCAAGGGCCTTCGTAACCTGGCCTTGCCAAGCGGTGTTGATGTAGCGGTGTTCCCGCCTTGCCTGTATATCAACCAAGTGGTTGATGGCTTGAAAGGCAAGTCGATTTCGGTTGGTGCACAAAACTCTGCAGTGGAATCCATGCAGGGTGCATTGACTGGTGAGATCGCGCCGAGTCAGCTGGTGGATGCAGGATGTTCACTGGTCCTGGTCGGTCATTCCGAGCGTCGTCTGATCATGGGCGAGCAGGACAAGACCCTGATTCGCAAATTCGCTGCGGCGCAGGCTTGTGGCCTCATTCCGGTGTTCTGCGTAGGGGAAACCCTCGAGCAGCGTGAGGCAGGCAAGACTCTCGAAGTTGTTGCTCGCCAGTTGGGCAGCATTATCGAGGACCTGGGTGTCGGTGCGTTTGCAAAGGCAGTCATCGCTTACGAGCCAGTCTGGGCCATCGGCACCGGGCTGACTGCTTCGCCCCAACAGGCGCAGGATGTGCACGCCGCCATCCGCGCGCAGTTGGCGCAAGAAAATTCTGAAGTGGCACGAGGTGTGCGGCTTCTATACGGCGGCAGCGTGAAGGCGGCCAATGCGGTCGAACTGTTCGGCATGCCGGATATCGATGGGGGGCTCATTGGTGGAGCGTCCCTGAATGCAGATGAGTTCGGTGCGATCTGTCGCGCCGCGGGAAACTGAAAAAATGCTGGAAACAGTCGTAGTCGTTTTTCATCTGCTGGGTGCACTGGGTGTAGTTGCTCTCGTATTGCTGCAGCAGGGTAAAGGTGCGGATGCTGGTGCGTCTTTTGGTGCAGGTGCTTCAAATACTGTATTCGGAAGCCAAGGTTCCTCTACCTTTCTTAGTAAGTTTACTGCTATACTCGCCGCCGGTTTCTTCATAACCAGCTTAGGGTTAGGTTACTTTGCTAAAGAGAAGGCTAATGAGCTGACTCAAGTAGGTTTGCCAAACCCAGCGGTGTTGGAAGCGCCAAAGCAACAACCGGCTTCTGATGATGTCCCGGTGCTTCAAGAGCAAAAGTCGGCCAATCCGGCGACTGACGTACCTCCAGCTCAAGAGCAGAAGTAAGAAGGTTTCACACGTTGTATTGCCGAGGTGGTGGAATTGGTAGACACGCAACCTTGAGGTGGTTGTGCCCATAGGGTGTAGGGGTTCGAGTCCCCTTCTCGGTACCAATTATCAGGAGAGCCCGCAATTGCGGGCTTTCTTGTAGGTGGAAGCGTTACATTGACCCTGTAAGGGAACGGTCGTATACTTCCGCCCCAGCTTTGTCGCGGGATGGAGCAGCCTGGTAGCTCGTCGGGCTCATAACCCGAAGGTCGTCGGTTCAAATCCGGCTCCCGCAACCAGTTTCAGGGCCCCTTCCAAGGGGCTTTTTGTTAGCTGGACATTTACAACGCCGCTGTTCGACGGCGTTTCAGGGATGGGCGATTCGCCCATTTTTTTTTATTTGCATGGCATGCACATACATGCACGAGGGGGTTCAGGTGTCGAGCAAGCTAGAACAGTTGCAGGCCTTGTTGGCCCCGGTGGTCGTGGCCCTTGGCTATGAATGCTGGGGTATTGAGTTTTCGGCTCAAGGTCGCCACTCACTGTTGCGCGTTTATATCGATAAGGAAGGCGGCGTGTTGGTGGATGATTGCGCCATCGTCAGCCGTCAGATCAGTGGTGTGCTGGATGTTGAAGATCCCATCACCTCCGAATACACCCTTGAAGTTTCCTCGCCTGGCATGGAACGCCCTCTGTTCACTCTTGAACAGTTCGCTTTGTTTGCCGGTGAACAAGTGAAGATCAAGCTGCGCTCGCCCTTTGAAGGCCGACGCAACTTCCAAGGCCTTCTGCGCGGTGTGGAAGAGCAGGATGTCGTGGTGCAGGTAGATGACCATGAGTTCCTGTTGCCGATCGATATGATCGACAAGGCCAACATTATTCCCAGTTTTGACTGATACGTGCCAGATACTGCGGATCCCGCGGATCCAATGGCTTGCGAAAGGCGAGGCGTACGATGAGCAAAGAAGTACTGCTGGTTGTTGAGTCGGTATCCAATGAAAAGGGCGTACCGGCTAACGTTATTTTTGAAGCACTGGAGCTGGCCCTGGCCACTGCTACCAAGAAGCGCTTCGAAGACGAAGTTGATTTGCGTGTGGAGATCAATCGCCACACCGGTGCCTACGAGACTTTCCGTCGCTGGACGGTAGTCGAGGAGGCCGACCTGGATGATCCGGCTATCGAAACCTGGCCGAGCAAGGTTGCGGAAACGCATCCTGGCGCCAAGGTGGGTGATGTCGTCGAAGAAAAAATCGAGTCCATCGAATTCGGTCGCATTGCTGCACAGACTGCCAAGCAGGTCATTGTGCAGAAGGTTCGCGAAGCCGAGCGAGCGCAAGTCGTCGACGCTTATCGCGAGCGCCTGGGGGAAATCATCTCCGGCACCGTGAAAAAAGTCACCCGCGACAACGTGATCGTTGATCTGGGCAACAATGCCGAAGCATTGCTGGCCCGTGAAGACATCATTTCTCGCGAAACTTTCCGGGTTGGCGTGCGGTTGCGTGCGCTGCTCAAGGAAATCCGCACCGAGAACCGCGGCCCGCAGCTGATCCTGTCGCGTACCGCGCCGGAAATGCTGATCGAGTTGTTCCGCATCGAAGTGCCGGAAATTGCTGAAGGCCTGATCGAAGTAATGGCCGCCTCCCGTGATCCGGGTTCGCGCGCCAAGATCGCGGTCCGCTCCAAGGACAAGCGCATCGACCCGCAAGGTGCCTGCATCGGCATGCGTGGTTCGCGCGTCCAGGCCGTATCCGGCGAGTTGGGCGGCGAGCGTGTGGATATCGTCCTGTGGGACGATAACCCGGCTCAGTTCGTGATCAATGCCATGTCGCCCGCTGAAGTGGCGGCAATTATCGTCGACGAGGATGCCCATGCCATGGACATCGCCGTCGGCGCAGACAATCTCGCTCAGGCCATCGGTCGCGGTGGTCAGAACGTGCGTCTGGCTAGCCAATTGACTGGCTGGACCCTGAACGTGATGACCGAATCGGACATCCAGGCCAAGCAGCAAGCTGAAACCGGCGACATCCTGCGCAACTTCATCGAAGAGCTTGAAGTCGATGAAGAGCTGGCGCAGGTGCTGGTGGATGAAGGCTTTACCAGCCTGGAAGAGATTGCCTACGTACCGGTGGAGGAAATGCTCAACATCGACGGCTTTGACGAGGACATCGTCAACGAGCTTCGCGCTCGTGCCAAGGATCGCTTGTTGACCAAAGCCATCGCTACTGAGGAAAAGCTGGCAGACGCCCATCCGGCCGAAGACCTGCTCTCGCTTGAGGGCATGGACAAGGATTTGGCGATGGAACTGGCGGTGCGCGGCGTAATTACCCGCGAAGACCTGGCCGAGCAGTCTATTGACGATCTGCTCGACATCGACGGCATTGACGATGATCGTGCCGGCAAGTTGATCATGGCCGCCCGAGCCCACTGGTTCGAGTAATTAGGCGCGGCCTGAGGAGAGAAGTGCATGACGCAAGTCACGGTGAAACAACTGGCCGATGAGGTCAAAACACCGGTAGAGCGCCTGTTGCAGCAGATGCGTGAGGCAGGTCTGCCGCACACCGCCGCCGAGGAACATGTGACCGACAGTGAGAAGCAGTCCCTGCTCACTCACTTGAAGAGCAGTCACAAGGCGAAAGTGGAAGAACCGCGCAAGATCACTCTGCAGCGTAAAACCACCAGCACCCTGCGTGTTGCCGGTAGCAAAAGCATCAGCGTTGAAGTACGCAAGAAGAAAGTCTTCGTACAGCGCAGCCCGGAAGAAGTCGAAGCCGAGCGCAAACGCGAACTGGAAGAACGTCGCGCGGCAGAAAATGCTGCACGTCAGAAGGCTGAAGAAGAAGCCAAGCGTCGCGCCGAAGAAGAAGCGCGTCGCCAGCCTGCTGCTGCGCAATCTGCTCCAGCCGAAGTGGTCGAGACGCCTGCGGCAGCTGAGCCAGTGCGTGAAAGCGCTCCTGTCCTGGCAGCTGCCCCGGCGCCGGCGGACACCCGCAAGCGCGACGAACAACGTCGTCCGGACAAGCCACGTGCCGACGACAACCGTCGTGGCAGTGGCGATGGCGAGCGCAAAAACGCTCCTCATCGTGCTTCGGTCAAGGAAAAGGCGCCTGCACCGCGTGTCGCGCCACGTACCACCGACGAAGAAAGCGATGGCTTCCGTCGCGGCGGTCGCGGCAAGGCCAAGCTGAAGAAACGCAACGCCCACGGTTTCCAGAGCCCTACCGGCCCTGTCGTGCGTGAAGTGAAGATCGGCGAGACCATCACTGTGGGCGATCTGGCCCAGCAGATGTCGGTCAAGGCTGCTGAAATCATCAAGTTCATGTTCAAGCTGGGCACGCCAGCCACCATCAACCAGGTACTGGACCAGGAAACTGCCCAACTGGTTGCCGAAGAGCTGGGCCACAAAGTGACCCTGGTCAGCGACACCGCCCTGGAAGATTCCCTGGCCGAGTCCCTGAAGTTTGAAGGTGAAGCAGTTTCCCGTGCGCCGGTCGTGACCGTCATGGGTCACGTTGACCACGGTAAAACCTCGCTGCTCGACTACATCCGTCGTGCCAAGGTAGCCGCTGGCGAAGCCGGTGGTATCACCCAGCACATCGGTGCGTACCACGTTGAAACCGACCGTGGCATGGTGACGTTCCTCGATACCCCGGGCCACGCCGCGTTTACCGCGATGCGTGCCCGTGGTGCCAAGGCGACCGACATCGTGATCCTGGTCGTTGCAGCGGACGACGGCGTGATGCCGCAAACCATCGAAGCGGTCCAGCATGCCCAGGCTGCTGGCGTGCCACTGGTGGTAGCAGTGAACAAGATCGACAAGCCGGGCGCCGATCTCGATCGCATCCGCAGCGAACTGTCGGTCCACGGCGTGACTTCCGAAGAATGGGGTGGCGACACTCCTTTCGTTCCGGTCTCGGCGAAGATGGGTACCGGCGTTGACGAACTGCTCGAAGCCGTTCTGTTGCAAGCCGAAGTTCTGGAATTGACCGCTACACCTTCGGCTCCTGGCCGTGGTGTGGTCGTTGAATCGCGTCTCGACAAGGGCCGCGGCCCGGTGGCTACCGTCCTGGTTCAGGACGGTACCCTGCGTCAGGGCGACATGGTGCTGGTCGGTTCGAACTATGGCCGCGTGCGCGCCATGCTCGACGAGAATGGCAAGCCAATCAAGGAAGCCGGTCCGGCTATCCCGGTCGAGATCCTCGGCCTGGACGGTACTCCGGATGCTGGCGACGAGATGAGCGTTGTGGCTGACGAGAAGAAGGCCCGTGAAGTGGCTCTGTTCCGTCAAGGCAAGTTCCGCGAAGTCAAACTGGCTCGCGCTCACGCCGGCAAGCTGGAAAACATCTTCGAGAACATGGGCCAGGAAGAGAAGAAGACGCTCAACATCGTCCTCAAATCCGACGTCCGTGGTTCGCTCGAAGCGTTGAACGGCGCCTTGAATGGCCTGGGTAACGACGAAGTGCAAGTGCGCGTTGTCGGTGGCGGTGTCGGTGGTATCACCGAATCCGACGCCAACCTGGCCCTCGCTTCCAACGCTGTACTGTTCGGCTTCAACGTGCGTGCCGATGCCGGCGCGCGCAAGATCGTCGAGCAGGAAGGCCTGGATATGCGTTACTACAACGTGATCTACGACATCATCGAAGACGTCAAGAAAGCCTTGACCGGTATGCTCGGCAGCGACGTTCGCGAGAACATCCTGGGCGTGGCCGAAGTGCGCGATGTGTTCCGTTCGCCGAAGTTCGGCGCGATCGCCGGTTGCATGGTGATCGAAGGTGTCGTTCACCGTAACCGTCCGATCCGCGTATTGCGTGAAGACATCGTGATCTTCGAAGGCGAGCTGGAATCCCTGCGCCGCTTCAAGGATGACGCTTCCGAAGTGCGTGCCGGCATGGAATGCGGTATCGGCGTCAAGAGCTACAACGACGTCAAGGTCGGCGACAAGATCGAAGTCTTCGAGAAGGTCCAGGTTGCTCGCAGCCTCTGACTCGCGTACTTCAAGAGCCGTACCGGGCAGCCGCATGAATATGCGCTGCCTGGCTGGCGGACTCTAAACGCAACGCCCGGTCTGGCTTTTGCCAGGCCGGGCGTTTGCCGCTTTCAGACCTCACGGGTTTGACCGTGGGGCAGTAACAGGTAACAAGACATGGCAAAAGAATATAGCCGTACCCAACGAATCGGCGATCAGATGCAGCGCGAGCTGGCCCAACTGATCCGTCGCGAAGTCAAAGACCCGCGCGTCGGCCTGGTGACCATTACCGCTGTTGAAGTCAGCCGTGACGTTGGTCACGCCAAGATCTTCATTACGGTGATGGGTCAGGACAGCGCCGAAGAAATCGCCCAGAGCATCAAGGTGCTCAACTCGGCAGCCGGTTTCCTGCGCATGCAACTGGCGCGGGAAATGAAGCTGCGCAGCGTTCCACAGCTGCACTTCCACTACGACGAAAGCGTCGTGCGGGGTGCGCATCTGTCGGCGCTGATCGAGCGTGCCGTCGCTGAAGACAGTCAGCATCCGGCTGCCGCTGAACCCGAAGACACCAAGGAGTAATCGGTGGCTCAGGTCAAACGTATCCGTCGTAACGTCAGCGGCATCATCCTGCTCGACAAACCGTTGGGATTTACCTCCAACGCGGCGTTGCAGAAAGTCCGCTGGCTGCTCAATGCTGAAAAGGCCGGGCACACCGGCAGCCTCGATCCACTGGCTACCGGCGTGCTGCCGCTGTGCTTCGGCGAGGCGACCAAGTTCTCTCAGTACCTGCTCGATTCCGACAAGGGTTACGAAACCCTGGCACTACTGGGCAAGACCACCACCACGGCGGACGCCGAAGGTGAAGTTTTGCTGGAGCGCCCGGTGACCGTTGGTCAGGCGGATGTCGAAGCGGTGTTGCCGAAATTTCGCGGGCAAATCAGTCAGATACCGCCGATGTACTCCGCTTTGAAGCGCGATGGACAGCCGCTGTATAAACTGGCCCGTGCAGGCGAAGTAGTGGAGCGCGAACCGCGTTCTGTTACTATTGCGCGCTTGGAATTGCTGGCCTTTGACGGTAATACTGCGCGGCTGGCCGTGGATTGCAGCAAAGGCACCTATATCCGTACCCTGGTGGAGGATATCGGCGAGCAGCTCGGCTGTGGCGCGTACGTGGCAGAATTGCGACGGACCCAGGCCGGGCCTTTCACCCTGGCCCAGACGGTCACGCTGGAAGAGCTCGAAGCGGTACATGCCGAAGGCGGCAACGAAGCGGTCGACCGTTTCCTCATGCCTTCGGACAGCGGTTTGCTGGATTGGCCACTCTTGCAATTCTCGGAACACAGCGCGTTCTACTGGCTCAATGGCCAGCCGGTGCGCGCCCCGGATGCGCCGAAGTTCGGCATGGTCCGGGTGCAGGATCACAACGGTCGCTTCATCGGTATCGGTGAAGTGAGCGAAGACGGGCGTATTGCGCCGCGTCGACTGATTCGGTCGGAATGACCGGAACCAGCCTGCATAAAGCAGGTTGGCGAGTGTGGCTGTTAACAGGCACGGTCACTACTCATTTATAGATACAGGGATTTGTCCCTGGCCTGTTGAAGCTGTTTCTTTGAAACAGTTTCCTGACTAAAAGGATTGCCTCATGGCTCTCGACGTTCAAGAAAAAGCTCAAATCGTAGCTGACTACCAGCAAGCTGTTGGTGACACTGGTTCGCCAGAAGTGCAAGTTGCACTGCTGACCGCCAACATCAACAAACTGCAAGGTCACTTCAAGGCCAACGGTAAAGATCACCACTCCCGTCGTGGTCTGATCCGCATGGTAAACCAGCGTCGCAAGCTGCTGGACTACCTGAAAGGCAAGGATGTGAGCCGTTACAGCGCTCTGATCGCTCGCCTGGGTCTGCGTCGCTAATCAGCGATTGCGCTAGAGGTTGGTGGTCTGTCGTACGTCAGTGGGTTTCCCGCTGGCGCATGGCAGGCTCCCAGCCTCAAGTTTTATCTGGATACACGTTTTACCCTGGACAGGCGTCGGGCCGATTCCCGTCATTGCCCAAGAATTTCGCAAGAAGACAAGTTCCCCAAGAGCCACAAAGAAGGTAGGACACCGTGAACCCGGTAATCAAAAAATTCCAGTTCGGTCAGTCGACCGTT
This sequence comes from Pseudomonas sp. AGC41, assembly GCF_057334555.1. Lineage (NCBI taxonomy): Bacteria > Pseudomonadati > Pseudomonadota > Gammaproteobacteria > Pseudomonadales > Pseudomonadaceae > Pseudomonas > Pseudomonas sp. AGC41. The sequence continues at coordinate 12,944 of NZ_JBHFJB010000156.1, read as the reverse complement.
ACCCTCGAGACTGGCCGTATCGCCCGTCAGGCCTCCGGCGCAGTGCTGGTCACCGTTGACGACGACGTCAGCGTATTGGTGACCGTCGTCGGTGCCAAGCAAGCCGATCCAGGCAAGGGCTTCTTCCCTCTGTCTGTGCACTACCAGGAAAAGACCTACGCCGCGGGCAAGATCCCTGGCGGTTTCTTCAAGCGTGAAGGCCGTCCTTCCGAGAAAGAAACCCTGACCTCCCGACTGATCGACCGTCCGATCCGTCCGCTTTTCCCTGAAGGTTTCATGAACGAAGTGCAGGTTGTCTGCACCGTCGTTTCCACCAGCAAGAAGACCGATCCGGACATTGCTGCGATGATCGGTACCTCGGCTGCGCTGGCGATCTCCGGCATTCCTTTCGATGGCCCTATCGGCGCTGCCCGTGTTGCGTTCCACGAAAGCACTGGCTACCTGCTGAACCCGACCTACGAGCAACAGAAGGCATCGAGCCTGGACATGGTCGTGGCCGGTACTTCCGAAGCCGTGCTGATGGTTGAATCCGAAGCCAAGGAACTGACCGAAGACCAGATGCTGGGCGCCGTGCTGTTTGCCCACGACGAGTTCCAGGTGGTTATCAACGCCGTCAAGGAACTGGCCGCCGAAGCCGCCAAGCCAACCTGGACCTGGGCTCCTCAGCCAGAAGCCACCGAGCTGCTGGGCGCGATCCGTGCCGAGTTCGGCGAAGCGATCTCCAAGGCCTACACCATCACCATCAAGGCCGACCGCTATGCGCGTCTGGGCGAGCTGCGTGACCAGGTCGTTGCCAAGTTCTCCGGCGAAGAAGGCCAGCCATCGGCCAGCGACGTCAAAGCGGCTTTCGGTGAAATCGAATACCGCACCGTTCGCGAAAACATCGTCAACGGCAAGCCGCGTATCGACGGTCGTGACACTCGCACCGTGCGTCCGCTGAACATCGAAGTCGGCGTTCTGCCAAAGACCCACGGTTCGGCTCTGTTCACCCGTGGTGAAACCCAGGCGCTGGTCGTTGCGACACTGGGCACCGCCCGTGACGCGCAACTGCTCGACACCCTGGAAGGCGAAAAGAAAGACCCGTTCATGCTGCACTACAACTTCCCTCCGTTCTCGGTGGGCGAGTGTGGTCGCATGGGTGGCGCCGGTCGTCGCGAAATCGGTCACGGCCGTCTGGCCCGTCGTTCGGTCCAGGCCATGCTGCCGGCCGCTGACGTGTTCCCGTACACCATTCGTGTGGTATCGGAAATCACCGAGTCCAATGGTTCGAGCTCGATGGCTTCGGTCTGCGGCGCTTCCCTGGCTCTGATGGACGCTGGTGTGCCGATGAAGGCGCCGGTGGCCGGTATCGCCATGGGTCTGGTCAAAGAAGGCGAGAAATTCGCCGTCCTGACCGACATCCTGGGTGACGAAGACCACTTGGGCGACATGGACTTCAAAGTGGCCGGTACCGCCAAGGGCGTCACCGCACTGCAGATGGACATCAAGATCAAGGGCATCACCGAAGAGATCATGGAAATCGCCCTGGGCCAAGCCCTGGAAGCGCGCCTGAACATCCTCGGCCAGATGAACCAGATCATCGGTCAGTCCCGTACCGAACTGTCGGAAAATGCTCCGACCATGATCGCGATGAAAATCGACACCGACAAAATCCGTGATGTGATCGGTAAAGGCGGCGCGACCATCCGTGCGATCTGCGAAGAAACCAAGGCTTCGATCGACATCGAAGACGACGGTTCGATCAAGATCTTCGGCGAAACCAAGGAAGCGGCAGAAGCAGCACGCCAGCGCGTCCTGGGCATCACCGCCGAAGCCGAGATCGGCAAGATCTACGTCGGCAAGGTTGAACGCATCGTCGACTTCGGCGCGTTCGTCAACATCCTGCCGGGCAAGGACGGTCTGGTTCACATCTCCATGCTGAGCGATGCTCGCGTCGAGAAAGTGACCGACATCCTGAAAGAAGGCCAGGAAGTGGAAGTGCTGGTACTGGACGTGGATAACCGCGGCCGTATCAAGCTGTCCATCAAGGACGTCGCGGCAGCCAAGGCATCGGGCGTTTAATCACCCCATCGTCTAACTGCTGAACAAGCAAACGCCCCGACTGGTTCGGGGCGTTTTGCTGTGTGGTGAAAATCCCTTCAGGGCAGGTTGCCTGCCCTCGGGGACGATGCTAGGTTTAGCGCCACGCCCGTGTAGCTCAGTCGGTAGAGCAGCGCACTCGTAACGCGAAGGTCGCAGGTTCGATTCCTGTCTCGGGCACCAGATTCTTGCAAGAGATTATGGCTTCTGCCCAAGCTCCTCACGTCCTTCCATTTGATTCCCGTAGTTGCACTGTCTCGCGTCTCTGTTAGGATTCTTTTGTCCCAGACAGGCAAGCACCTTTGTTTTCAGATGATCCACGAATGGTTCTGAAGGCCAGGTGAACCGGGCTTCCAACGGCTTCCTGCGTCAGAGAGATCCTTGATGATCCAGATCCATCTTCCATTCCCAGATCAGCGAGAACGCCATGACCGCTAAAGAATTATCCCAAGAAGCCAGACACGAACAAGCCCTGGAAAAGTACCTCAAAGAAACGCCGCAATTGCGGAAAGAGATCAAGGACTTGTCCGCCGATGATCAGAAAGACCAGATCCAGTGGGCATTCGAGGACGAGGCCGAAGCCCAGGGCCTGCAGCCTTGGGAGCTGACGCTCAAGTACACCAGCAAGCCGGAAGAGTTTGAGGCGCAGCGCGTTGCCTTGCACAAGGAAGCGGCCGAGGTGCTGGGTGTGGAATGGGATGAGTACTGCGAGATGAATAATCTGGTGGTCTGAGAACACGCGGTAAGAGTGACACTGTGGCGGGGGGGGGGGGGGGGG
>NZ_JBHFJB010000156.1:0-10036 GCF_057334555.1 Pseudomonas sp. AGC41 | reverse complement strand
CCCCCCCCCCCCCCCCCCCACGGACTATCTTCGTTTCTGATTGCCCGGCGTCAGCCTGTCAGAGGCTCAGCCGCATCGACAGGTCCACAGCTTTCACGTCTTTGGTCATCGCACCAATGGAGATATAGTCCACGCCGGTCTCGGCGATCGGGCGCAACGTGCTTTCGTTGATGCCGCCGCTGGCTTCCAGTTTCGCCTTGCCGCCGTTCAGGCGCACGGCTTCGCGCATGTCGTCCAGGCTCAGCTCGTCGAGCATGATGATGTCGGCATTGGCCGCCAGCGCTTCTTTCAATTCCGCCAGGCTTTCTACTTCGATTTCCACCGGTTTGCCCGGTGCGATCTTGTGGGCGGCGCTGATCGCCTGGGCAATGCCACCGCAGGCGGCGATATGGTTTTCCTTGATCAGGAAGGCGTCGTAGAGGCCGATGCGGTGGTTATGGCAGCCGCCGCAGGTGACCGCGTACTTCTGGGCCAGGCGCAGCCCGGGCAGGGTCTTGCGGGTATCCAGCAGCTTGACCTGGGTGTCGGCAACAAAGTCCGCCAGGTAGCGGGCCCGGGTGGCTACGCCCGAGAGCATTTGCAGGAAATTCAGCGCACTGCGTTCGCCCGTCAGCAGTGAGCGAGCCGGGCCTTCGAGGTGGAACAGCGCCTGGTCCGGGCTTGCCCGGTCGCCGTCGCGTACTTGCCAATGCACCGCGACGCGCGGATCCAGTTGCCGGAACACTGCATCGACCCAGGCGGTGCCGCTGATGGTCGCGGCTTCGCGGGTGATGATGGTGGCCTTGGCCAGGCGTTCGGCGGGGATCAGTTGTGCGGTGATGTCGCCGCTGCCGATGTCTTCGAGCAACGCACGGCGCACGTTGGCTTCGATTTCAGCGGTCAGAGCGGCGAGGAGTAGATTCGGCATGACGGGCTCCACAAACAAAGTGGCCCGATTATAGGGCCAGGCCGCAGGCGAACCCAAGGCGCCGCTTGCCCGCTGCCGGGCGAAACCTGCATTTGGTCGCATGCCCGCAACATTTTCCCGTTTGTCCGGTCAGTTGTTCCGAGTATTTCGAGCTGGTTCACAAGTGTCCACTGGTGCGACAGGGTTCTTTTACCCGATAATCCGCCTTTCGATTGACGCCATGACTTTGACGTCACAAGCCGAAGAATGCAGTTCAGGAGGCCAGGATGCACAACGACGGGAATGTAGTGCCTTTGCACAAGGCGTCTACTGATCAGGCGAGTCGCTCGCCGCTCCCCCGCCTGCCTGTGATTCTGCTTCAGGTTCGCGACAAGGCCGCGCAACAGTTGCGCCTGGGCTTGCAGGAACTGTTCGATAACGCTGACGACACCTTGTTCGAAATGGCCGACCGGGCGCGTAACGACGTCGAGCAGAACCTCTACTTCGAGGCCATGCGAGACCTGCGGTTGAAACGCAAGAGCATCGAACGTGAATTCCTCGAACAGTTTTTCGAAGCGTTCGTCAATCTTGCCCAGTACGATTTGACCCAGGCCACCCTCGCGCCTGTATTGGGCGCGATACCGGCTCATCCCAACCATGACGACCTCGAACGCCGACTGGCGGTGGAAACCATGGTTGCCCGGGTGCTCAGTCGCGATGGCCTGTCTCTTGATCAGCTCACGGCGCGGCTCGGCGCGTTACTGTCGCGGCCCCTGGCGAACCAATACAATCCCTTGAGTCCGGCCCTGCTGTGTGAGAATTTTCTCCAGGCCGGGCGTAACCTGGGCGTAGGCATCAAGGTCAAGCTGATCCTGCTCAAGCTTTTCGAGCGGTATGTGCTCAGCGAATGCGACAACCTTTACTCCGAGGCTAATCAATTATTGGCCGCCACGGGGATCTTGCCGGATCTGACGGTATCTCCCTCGCGACGGGTCTCGGATCGTCTCGAAGAGCCTGTTCGACCCAGCACTGTCGGCCCTGCCAGGCCAAGGGTCGACGACGTCGATGACAGCGTGCACGAAGTCTTCGCCGCTTTGCAGAAGCTGCTGGTCCAAGTGCGCGGCAGTGTCGCGCCGAACCTTGAGCCCAGCGCGCCGGCCCAGCCGATCTCGACCCGCGACCTGTTGCGCTTGTTGTCTCATTTGCAGCAATACGTGCCGGCCCCCACGGTTCAGGATGACTTCGACCTGCGTAGCCAGCTCGAACAGCTGTTGACCCGGGTCAGCGTCAAAAGCGGCAAGTCCCGTGTGGTCGAGGGCGCGGACGAAGACGTGATCAACCTGATCGCGATGATGTTCGAATTCATCCTCGATGACCGTAACCTGCCGGACTCCCTCAAGGCCTTGATCGGCCGGCTGCAGATCCCGATGCTCAAGGTCGCGGTGCAGGACAAGAGTTTTTTCAGTCGCGGTAATCATCCGGCGCGCCGGTTGCTCAATGAGATCGCCGCGGCGGCGATGGGCTGGGGCGATTGCGACGATCATCAGCGCGACAGCCTCTACCTGCGCATCGAGCAGGTGGTGCAGCGCCTGTTGAATGACTTCGTCGACGACCCGGCAATATTTTCCGAGGTGCTGGCCGATTTCCTCGCGTTCACCAGCGACGAGCGCCGCCGCTGTGAATTGCTTGAGCAGCGTATCCGCGACGCTGAAGAAGGACGGGCGAAGGCTGACCTGGCTCGCCAGCGGGTCGAAGGGGCACTGAACCAGGTCATGCTCGGCAAAGTCCTGCCCCAGGCCGTGGTGGATTTCGTGCAGCAGGCCTGGAGCCAGGTGCTGCTACTGACCGGCTTCAAGCATGGCGAGCATTCAGCCGAATGGCGAGCCGACGTGCTGACCCTGGAACAGTTGGTCTGGAGTGTCCAGCACCATGAAGAGGCTGATGCGGGCCTGCGTTTGCTGGCGATGGTGCCGGACCTCCTCAAGGCCTTGCGCGAGGGGCTGAGTCGCTCGGCGTTCGATCCGTTCGCCACCAGCGAATTTTTCAGCGAGCTGGAACTGCTTCACGTCCAGGCGTTGCAGCGGCTGGGCCAGGCGACGCAAGCCGAGGAGCCGAGGGATCTACCGGTCATGGTCGAGGTGACGGAGCCCATCGTCCTTCGGACCGCGCCAAAAACGCCCCAGGAAGAGCCGACGGTGCGCTTGCCGGCTGATGATGCAGGCCTGCGTCAGGTCGACCAATTGCGCCTGGGATGCTGGGTAGAGTTCCAGGAAGACGAAGACAACAGCCTGCGTTGCAAGCTGGCGGCGATCATCCAGGCGACCGGCAAGTTCGTTTTCGTCAACCGCACCGGCCTCAAGGTCCTGGAGCACAGCCGCACCAGTCTGGCTCTGGAGTTCCGCCGGGGAGCGGCACGTCTGCTCGACGACACCCTGCTGTTCGACCGGGCGCTGGAGTCCGTCCTCGGCAACCTGCGCCAGCTCAATCGCGGCAAGTGATCGCGCAGCCGACGTAGATCGCGGCATACTGGCGGCACTCACCGTCGTCATCGAAGGAACCCGTATGCAGCTGGACCCCGTGAGCGGTTGGTGCGATGGCGTGCGTCATTGCCCTTCGCCCAATTTCAATGCGCGCCCCGAGGGCGAGATCTCCCTGCTGGTGATCCACAACATCAGCCTGCCGCCGGCACAGTTCGCGACCGGCAAGGTGCAGGAATTTTTCCAGAATCGCCTGGATGTCACGGAACATCCCTACTTTGCCGGTATTGCCGACCTGCGCGTTTCTGCGCATTTTCTGATCGAACGTGACGGCGCCGTGACCCAGTTTGTCTCTTGTCTGGAGCGTGCGTGGCATGCGGGGGTTTCGTGCTTCGAAGGGCGGGAGACCTGTAACGATTTTTCCATAGGCATCGAGCTTGAAGGCACCGATGATCTGCCGTTCACCGACGCGCAATATGTCGCCTTGGTGGACCTGACCCGGCAGTTGCGCGCGGCGTTTACGGCGATCACGGTGCAGCGCATCTGTGGGCACAGCGACATTGCCCCCGGGCGCAAGACCGATCCGGGACCGGCATTCGACTGGGCGCGCTATCGCGCGGCTCTGACAGAAGGGGAAGGACAATGAGTTTTCTGGTGTTGCTGCTGGCGGTCTGGATCGAGAAGTTCTCGGCCCTGCGCCAGCGGGTCCAGCGTGACGGCGGCTGGCTGGGCGAGCTGAACAAGCTCGAAGCGAGCCCACGCTGGGTCAATCGGCCCTGGCTGGTGCTGGCGGTGATGGTGCTGCTGCCGGTGGCGCTGCTGGCGTTGCTGCTGTGGGTGCTGCAGCCGGTGGCCTATGGTCTGCTGGCATTGCCGGTGCACCTGTTGGTGGTGATCTACAGCCTGGGGCGCGGCGATCTGTTGGCGGAACTCGGGCCGTTTCGCGACGCGTGGCGCCGTGAAGATTTGCAGGCAGCGGCCCATGTGGCCAAGCGCGACCTGGACATCGACGACGCCGAGAGTGGTGAGCAGTTGCTCGAGCGGGTCCGGGGCCATTTGCTATGGCAGGCTTACCAGAGTTTTTTTGCGGTCATCTTCTGGTATTTCCTGCTGGGTCCGGTGGCTGCCCTGAGCTATCGATTGCTCGCCCTGGCCGCCGAACACAGCCACAACCCCGGTGTGGCCGAACGTGCGGCGCAGCTGCGCCACGCGTTTGATTGGGTACCGGTGCGGTTGCTGGCGGCGAGCTTCGCCCTGGTGGGCAACTTCGTGGCGGTCAGCCGGGTCATGCTGCACGAACTGCTGAGCTGGAACATCAGCGCCGCCGAGTTGATCAACAAGGTCGGCCTGGTGGCCGGCGAGATCCCGACCCCCGTCGCCGGGCCGGACGGCATCAATAGCCTGGATCGGCTATGGGAACTGCTGTTGCGCTCGGCAGTACTCTGGTATGCCGGGTTTGCGTTGTGGACGGTGTTGGCCTGATCGAAGGATGTTGTGGCCAACAGCTTTTGTGGCGAGGGAGGCGGCGTTCTCGGCCAGCAGCAAATTGCTATTGTCGTCGTAGGCGAAGGTCTCGGTCTGCCATTCCAGGCCTTCCTTATGCCCGGCATGGCGGGCGATCAGGCGGCCCATCGGGTCGTACTCAAACTCGTTGACCCGGTCGCCATCGAGGCGGCGCGTCGGTTGATTGCTGCCGTGGTCGTAGAGGTAGTGGGTGGTTTGCTGGTCAAAGCCGGTTTCCTTGAGCAGGCGCCCGGCCGGGTCGTACTTGAAGCGGGCGCTGCTGTTGTTTTCGTTGCGCAGTTCGATCAGTTGGCCGAGGCGGTCCCAGCGGTAATCGAGCGTTGTGCCGTTGGCGTCCTGGCGCTGTTGGATCAGCCCGGCTTCGTTGTAGTGCCAGGTGGTGCGCTGGCGCAGGGCGTCGGTGTGGGTGAGCAGGCGACCTTCGGCGTCGCGGGGTTGACGCAGGCATGGGCATTGGCGCGATCAAGCCAATGCCGGTGTCGTCCATTTGTTAAAGAGCGGGGTGCCTGTCAGCGGTGAACGGAGCCGCGTGAGCCGCTGGCGATCAGGGTCGCGCCGCAGGTGGTCTTCATGCCATCCAACGCCACGGGAATGCCGTTGACGGAATAGGTGCTGCTGCCTTCGGCAATCGGGAAGGGGCCTTTGCATCGGGGGCACATCACCATGTGGCCTTTACCGGCTATGGGCCTACCGTTGAGGTTGGTGTGGGGGATGGATTCGGTGACAACGCCGCCGTGGTTGGTGGTGTCGCCGAGGCGAATTCTCTGTCATTTCATTGTGCTCACTCTGCTTGCGAGTAATGGTCTAAGTCGAGAATTGATTTGCAGTGTCGAATAAAAATTTTTCATCGCCTTATGGCTGTGTTTGGTTTTTTTTAGCGAACTGCTCAATATCTCGAAGAATCGGCATTCCTCCAGAATTTTTTTGATTTTTGATAGTGGAAGACTGAATAACAATTTTTCTTCATTATCCTCGTCCGCTATTAGCCATACGTCGTCAGTAGTGGGTGGCGCCACTTCCTCTATATGTAAGTATGCTGAGTTATCAGTGAATGTATATATTTTTGGTTTTGCCGCCAAGGATGACCACCAAGCTCTAGGCCTCTCTTTGACAAAGATGGACTCTATTGCTGATAGTACTTCATCTTTATTCGCTATCTCGTGGGCGACCAGCCCATTAAATGCTAAGGCTTCTTCTATTTCGGTCTTAAGGGATGAGCTGTTTGTTTGACTCATAATGTATCAGCCTACTTCTTGTCAGGGCGATGTGGATGTTGTGGGCCGCTATAGGTAATATTGCCTCGCTCAGCACAGCCGCATTTTCCGCGCTTACCTGCAGTTTGCCAACCTACATGCGGTTTATCGTGTCCGGTTGCAGGATCCATATCGGCATGAGGGGCATCATATGCAACTTTTGCGCCCCCTTCTCCTTTGAACTCAACGACAGTGCCCGTTACTGGGTCATATTTAGAGAATGTAACATTATCAGGATTTGTCATTCCTGCGTTCTTGAATGCCTGTATTATCTGCTGCCCCATGATAAGGTGCGTCCTCATAGACTCTTGATAACCCTAGCGGATCAATCCAATCAATCGGATTCGATGCATAAGCATAGACGTTGAATCCACCCGCAAACCCAATCGGATCCTTACCAATAAACCTTCCCACCTGCGGATCATAGTACCGATAGCGGTTGTAGTGCAGCCCGGTTTCGACATCGAAGTACTGCCCCTGAAAGCGCAACGGATTGCGCACATCCGCGCGCCTGGCGGTCTCGCTACGCTGCTCCTTGGCCAGCCCCCAAGCCTTGTAGACTCCAGCCCAGGCGATATCGCCCTTTTCGTCGGTCAGCTCCATCGGCGTGCCGAGGTGATCGCATTGATACCAGGCGAACGCGCTGAAGGTCACAGGCTTAGGTTTGTGCTGCCAAACCGGATCGCGGTCGATGTCGTAAGCGCCTTCATAGACCGGCTCGGGCAGCAGTTGGATGCTGCGTTGCTCCACCGCCTGCGCCACCGGCACAAAACTACCCGGTTCAAAAAAGTAGTGGGTCAGCCGTTCGCTCTTGTCGTTGTTGCGGCTTTCGAAGGCCAGTACATCGCCATCCCAGCCATAGATGGTGTAGCCACAACCGTATTGCTCATCGAGCTTGGCGCGTTCCATCTTGTTCCACATCGGCCCGGCTTCGCGGCGGTCGTGGTACTTGGCTTTGGACAGTTTGAACAGCCGCCTCCCCAGCGCATCGTAGGCAAAGCTGACGGTGAGTCTGTCATCTGCGTAGCCGATCAGGCGGTCGTACAGATCCCAAGTGAAGTGCGATTTTTTACCGTTGTGCAGGCGCTCCTTGAGGTTGCCGCGTTCGTCGTAGCTGTAGTGAGTGCCGACGTAGTCACGCAGCAGGTTGTCCAGCAGTTTGTTCGGGCCATATTGATTGGGACGGCGCGGTGCCTGCGGGTCCAGCAGGTTGCTGGCTGGATCAAAGGCGAAGGTCTCTTCGCCGCTGATGGTCTGGGCGGCAAGCAGGCGACCTAACGGGTCATAGCGGTAACTGAGCGCGCCGCGCCGGGTGTCGTCGATGCGGGTCAGTTGACCGGCTGCGTCGTGCCGGTAGTTGCGCACCACCAGGCGCTGGGAGTCGCCGCGTTTTCCCAGGGCTTGCTCCAACAACTGACCGTTGGGCGTCCAGGCTTGTCGTTGTTGCAGGCCGTTGCCTTGGTCGCGGCTGATTTCACGGTGCAGGTTGTCGCGTTGGTAGCTGAGCAGCTCTTGGTCATCGACTTTTAGCGCCAATAAATGACCGCTGCCGTAGGTTAGCCAACTGACCCGATGCCCATCCGGGCGAGTGGTGGCGATACGCTGGTTGAGGGCATCGTACTCATGCTTCCAGATCGCCACATGCGGTTCCTGCAGGTAGCGCAAGTATTGATGCTCGCGGGTGTTGTTGCCCGCACGGTCGTAGAACCATTGCAGTTTGCAGGCGGCGTTTTTTGCGAGCAGCAGATTACCGTTGCCGTCATAAGCGAAGGTCTCGGTCTGCCACTCCAGACCTTCCTTGTGCCCGGCATGACGGGCGATCAGGCGGCCCATCGGGTCGTACTGACCACGGGTATGTTGTCGCTGTTGTAGCTGTAATGGGTCGTGTTCTCCTGCGGGTCGATGGTTTCGATGATGTTGCCGCGTTGATTGTAATCGTATCGCCACAGGCCGCCTTCGGCGTCGCGGGTGTGAAGTTGGCATAGGCATCGGCGCGATCAAGCCAATGCCGGTGTCGTCCAGTTGTTAAAGAGCGGGGTGCCTGTCAGCGATGCACGGCCCCACGGGAGCCGCTGGCGATCAGCGTCGCGCCGCAGCTGGTTTTCATGCCATCCAACGCCACGGGAATGCCGTTGACGGAATAGGTGCTGCTGCCTTCGGCGATCGGGAAGGGGCCTTTGCATAAGGGGCACATCACCATGTGGCCTTTACCGGCCATGGGCTTGCCGTTGAGGTTGGTGTGGGGGATGGATTCGGTGACAACGCCGCCGTGGTCTGTTGTGTCTCCTAAGCGAACGACTGCTTTCATTTTATTTTGTCCGACTTCTGTTTTTTAGTTGAGTGGTTCTTTGTATGTTTGCGTGCTGGCTCGCCTGTGACTCGCATTGTGGTTAAGTTATTGTCTCGTAATCTATTGGTATTGTAATTGACGAGTTTTGTAGAGTGCGCATCAGTTTTCTTAAGCCATCTTTAGTGTGTAAGTCAAATTCTATTTGGTCGTGCGATACGGTAATTCTTTCTAGTGATGTAAAATAAGTTTCTAGCCTCCATTCGTCAGCTGAGTATGGGGCTGATTCCAGGCCTTTGTGAACATCGATTTCTTCTTTTGTTTCTGTATTTGTAAAGCAGATGCCTGCTCCATGTTTTCTGAACTCCCATATTTTTCCGTTAATTGTGACTTTTCCATGTTTTGGCCATTCCGTTTGTGTCTCTGGTGCCTTGAGAAATTCTGCTATCAGCATTCCTTGAGTATTGGAAAATTTTTTAAGCATTTCAAAAAATTGATATAGAGTTATTTTTTTCATTGACACCTCGACTCATCTCTATCGTTTTGAAGTTTCTTGGCGGTTGCTGGGTCAATGCTGTGAACAATTACCGGAACTTGGCCAATGCGAGCCCTCGTGGCAGCTTGGGCTCGATGGTGTCCGTCGATTATTATGAGGCTGCCATCAACGTTAGCAACGTCAATTGGATAGCTTTCATCATATCCGTCTTTTCTCATTCTCGAAGTGAGTTTGTCCACCCTATTTCTAGACATTTCTGCTCTTGTTTGTCGAGACCGCAAGTTCCTTGGATCTACTTGCAGTGGTGAGCTCGGGCAAGGGGAACAATTACATCTTGTATCTCCCATTTTTTTAGATAACCCAAGCGCATCAACCCACTCTACCGGATTCGGCGCATAGGAATACACATTGAGTCCACCCGCAAACCCAATCGGATCCTTACCAATAAACCTTCCCACCTGCGGATCATAGTACCGATAGCGGTTGTAGTGCAGCCCGGTTTCCACATCGAAGTACTGGCCCTGAAAGCGCAACGGATTGCGAATGTCGGTACGTTTGGCGGTGTCGCTGCGCTGCTCCTTGGCCAGCCCCCAAGCCTTGTAGACTCCAGCCCAGGCGATATCGCCGTGTTCGTCGGTCAGCTCCATCGGCGTGCCGAGGTGGTCGCACTGGTACCAGGCCACGGCGCTGAAGCTCACAGGCTTAGGCTTGTGCTGCCACACCGGGTCACGATCGATGTCGTAAGCACCCTCATAGACCGGCCCGGGCACCAGTTGGATGCTGCGTTGCTCCACCGCCTGCGTCACTGGCACAAAACTGCCCGGCTCAAAAAAGTAGTGGGTCAGGCGTTCGCTTTCGTCGTTGTTGCGGCTTTCGAAGGCCAGTACATCGCCATCCCAGCCATAGATGGTGTAGCCACAACCGTATTGCTCATCGAGCTTGGCGCGTTCCATCTTGTTCCACATCGGTCCGGCTTCGCGGCGGTCGTGGTACTTGGCTTTGGACAGTTTGAACAGCCGCCTCCCCAGCGCATCGTAGGCAAAGCTGACGGTGAGTCTGTCATCTGCGTAGCCGATCAGGCGGTCGTACAGGTCCCAGGTGAACTGGGATTTC
>NZ_JBHFJB010000155.1:94570-101404 GCF_057334555.1 Pseudomonas sp. AGC41 | reverse complement strand
ATACCCTGTGGGAGCGAGCCTGCTCGCGAAGGCGGTTTGGAGGGTGCCGCAGAGCACGCCTCAGACCAGCCCTCCGTTAGCCCGCAGAATCTGGCCGTTCACCCAACCAGCGGTCGGGCTTACCAGGAATGACACGATGCTGGCGATGTCTTCCGGCTGGCCGAGGCGCTCCAGCGGCGGCATCTTCGCATAGTGCTGGACCTGCTCTTCGCTTTTGCCGTGCATGAACAGTTCGGTGGCGACCGGCCCCGGAGCCACGGCATTGACGGTGATCTGGCGACCGCGCAGTTCCTTGGCAAACACCTGTGTCAGGGATTCCACCGCGGCCTTGCTGGCGATATACACCGAGTACCCCGGCAGGTTCATGCCCACGGTACTGCTGGAAAAATTCACGATGCGGCCGCCATCGCTCAGCCGGGTCGCGGCCTCGCGCAGGGTGTTGAAGGTGCCACGGGTGTTGATGGCGAACGTGCGGTCGAACAACTCGTCGCTGTGCTGCGCCAACGGCATGACCTGGAGGATGCCGGCGTTGTTGATCAATACATCGACCTTGCCCAGTTGCGCTTCGACTTCATCGAACATCCGGCTGACGTCGGCGGCCACCGACACGTCGGCCTTCACCGCTATGGCCGGGTGCCCGGCCTGACGCAACTGCACCGCCAGCTGCGAGGCCTCGGTGGCGCTGCTGGCGAAGTTGATGGCGATGGCGAAACCATCGCTCGCCAGTTGCCTGGCTATCTGCGCGCCGATCCCACGGGAGGCACCGGTGACGATGGCGACTTTGGCGTTCTGAGCAGTCATGGCAAGGATCTCCTTGAGATTCGTAATGGGTTGAGGCGAGATTCACATGTTTACGCGCGGCGATAAATGCAGGAGAGTTGCCTTGACTGTTCAAAATTCCTCAACAATCAGGGCTTCAGATGGACCAAGTCAAGGCGATGAAGGTGTTTGTCCGTATCTACGAGCGCAGCAGCTTCACCCTGGCTGCCGAAGACCTGAACATGCCCCGCGCCACGCTGACCCATACGCTCAATCAATTCGAAGCCTGGCTGGGTGTCCGTCTGCTGGAACGCAGCACACGCAGGGTGCGCCCGACCCTCGATGGCGAGGCCTATTACCCGCGTTGCGTGCAATTGTTGGCGGAACTCGAAGAAGCCGAGCTGGCGTTTCGCGGGGTGGCACCCAAGGGCAAGTTGAGGGTGGATCTGCATGGAACTCAGGCGCGGTATTTCGTGATCCCGGCGTTGCCGCAATTCATGGCCCGTTACCCGGATATCGAACTGTTCATCAGTGAAGCGGACCGTTTCGTCGACCTGATCGCCGAGGGCGTCGATTGCGTCGTGCGCTCCGGTACGTTGGCGGATTCGTCATTGATTGGCCGGCGTGTCGCCAATCTTCGCCAGATCACCTGTGCCAGCCCCGCTTACCTGCGCCAATACGGTGAACCGAAAAGCCTGGCGGATCTCAAGCAGCACAAGGCGGTGAACTACGTCTCGCGCACCACCGCCAAGCTTTATCCATTCGAATTCATGGTCGACGGCGAGCTCAAGGAGGTTCCGATCGGGGGCGCGTTGTCGGTGTCCGGGGCGGAAATCTACGCGGCATCGGCGATCGCCGGCATGGGCCTGATCCAATGCCCGTATTACCGAATGGAGGAGCCGATCCGCCAAGGCCTGATCCGCGAAGTGCTCGCCGCGACACCGCCACCGTCGATGCCGGTATCGGTGGTTTATCCACACAACCGACACATGTCACCGCGGGTACGGGTGTTCGTGGATTGGGTGGCGGAGGTTTTTGCGCAGGCGCGTTAGGGCTCGGGGAGGCGCTCCTACCCTCAATTTGCGAACTTTCGACCTGACCGGTGCGTCTGTGAAATGTTAGCTTCTGCCACCCGCCGTCCGAACAGAGAGCTTTTTCGATGACCTATACCGCTGCGCAAAACCGCTACGAAACCATCCCTTACCGCCGCGTCGGGCGCAGCGGGCTGGTACTGCCGGCCTTGTCACTCGGCTTGTGGCACAACTTCGGCGACAGCACGCCGATCGACACTCAGCGAGCCTTGTTGCGCACGGCATTCGACCTAGGCATCAATCATTTTGACCTGGCGAATAACTACGGCCCGCCCTACGGCAGCGCCGAAATCAATTTCGGCCGGTTGCTGCGTGAAGATTTCCAGCAATACCGCGACGAACTGATCATCTCCAGCAAGGCCGGCTGGGACATGTGGCCAGGCCCTTATGGCCAGGGCGGCGGTTCGCGCAAATACGTGCTGGCCAGCCTTGACCAGAGCCTTCAGCGCCTCGGTCTGGACTACGTGGACATCTTTTACTCGCACCGCTTCGATGCGGACACGCCACTGGAAGAAACCGCCAGCGCCCTGGCCACCGCCGTGCAGCAGGGCAAGGCCCTGTACATCGGCATTTCTTCATATTCGGGCGTGAAGACCCGGGAAATGTCGGCGCTGCTTCAGGAATGGAAAGTGCCGCTGTTGATCCATCAGCCGGCCTACAACCTGCTCAACCGTTGGGTCGAGAAGGACTTGCTGGAGGCCACCGAGGAACTGGGCACTGGCGTGATCGCCTTCACGCCGCTGGCCCAGGGTCTGCTGACCGACAAATACCTCAAGGGCATTCCCGCCGATGCGCGGGTCAATCGCCCAGGCGGCGGTTCGTTGCAGGCCTCGCATCTGTCGGAGGAAAACATCGCCCACGTACGCGCCCTCAACGAGATCGCCCAGCGGCGCGGCCAGAGCCTGGCGCAAATGGCCCTGGCCTGGACATTGCGCGATCCACGGGTCACCTCGGCCCTGATCGGCGCCAGTCGGCCCGAGCAGATCGTCGAGAACGTCGGCGCGCTGCAGAATCTCGAGTTCAGCGCCGGAGAGTTGGCCGAGATCGACCGGTTTGCCCAGGAAGGCGGGATCAACCTGTGGGAGAAACCTTCGACGGCTGAGTAATTCCAGCCGGTTTATCAGGTTGAACGCAGGACCCGTGGCGAGGGAGCTTGCTCCCGCTGGGTCGCGAAGCGGCCCCCAGTTCATCTTGCTTGCGCATGATGAACTGATCCGAGATTTTGGGACTGCTACGCAGCCGAGCGGGAGCAAGCTCCCTCGCCACGGGGATATGGGGCGTTTGGGGAGCACTCACCGGAAAAACGGCACATCTCCCAACACTGTCGCCCGATGCATCACCCGCCGGTTGGGGCGGTAGTCGTCCACGGCGAAATGCTGGGTCACGCGGTTGTCCCAGAAGGCCACGTCGTTGGCCTGCCAGCGCCAGCGAACGGTGAACTCCGGACGCGTCGCATGGGCAAACAGCAATTTCAGGATCGCCTCGCTTTCGGTTTCCGACAGCTCATTGATGCGCGTAGTGAAGCCTTCGTTGACGAACAGCGCGCGGCGGCCGCTCACCGGATGAGTGCGAATCACCGGATGCGAAAGCGGTGGATTCTTGCGCCGTGCTTCTTCCCAACGTAGCCGGTCCTCCGCCGTGTTGCCAAAGCGCTCGAGCGGAAACGAACGGGTAAAGTCGTGGGTCGCCGTCAGGCCCGCCAACAGGCTTTTCAACGGTGCCGACAAGGCTTCGTAGGCCGCGATGCCGCTGGCCCACAACGTATCGCCGCCGAATACCGGCAGCAGCTTGGCGCTGAGTACCGCGCCCATGGCCGGGGTCGGCAGGAAGGTCACGTCGGTGTGCCACACCGCGTTGTCGCGCACATCGGTGACGGCCGTGTCGAGCACCAGCACTTCGGGCTGCTCCGGCACGTTGGGGTAGATCGGGTGGATGTGCAGGTCGCCAAAGTACGCGGCGAAACGGGCCTGTTGCGCGGGTTCGATCGGCTGGTCGCGGAAGAACAGCAGCTGATATTCGAGCAATGCCTGCTCGATGGTGTCACGGTCTTCCGGGGCCAGTGGCTGGCTGATATCGATCCCGCTGATCTGCGCGCCAAGGGCAACGCTCAGGGGGGTAACGGTCGGGCGGCTCATCGTCATTCTCTCGGATCGGCGCCGAATGTCGGCGTGGTCATCAGGGTTCAGTGGGCCTGGCCGTGCCACGGCACCAGTTTGCGTTGCAGGGCGCGCAGGCCCATTTCCATGGCGAAGGCGATCAGCGCAATCACCAGGATCCCCAGCACCACCACATCGGTGACCAGGAACTGCGCCGCCGATTGCACCATGAACCCCAGGCCGCTGGTGGCCGCGATCAGTTCGGCGGCGACCAGCGTCGACCAGCCCACGCCCAGGCCGATGCGGATACCGGTGAGGATGTCGGGCAGGGCGCTGGGTACGATCACATGGCGAATCAATTGCGTCCGCGTGGCCCCCAGCGATTGGGCAGCCCGCAGTTTGGCCGGGTCGACGGTGCGCACGCCGGTTGCAGTGGCGATGGCGATCGGGGCGAAAATCGCCAGGTAGATCAGCAGGACTTTCGACAGCTCACCGATGCCGCACCAGATCACGATCAGCGGCAGGTAAGCCAGGGGTGGAATCGGCCGGTAGAACTCGATCAGCGGATCGAGCACGCCACGGGCAATACGGTTGGCACCGATGGCGATACCCACCGGCACTGCCGTCAACACCGCGAACAGCAGGCCCAGGCCAATCCGCCCGAGGCTTGCGCCGAGGTGCTGCCAGAGCGTGGAATCCATGTAGCCGCTGGTAGCCAGCAGCCAGCCTTTCTGCAGCACGGCGGAGGGCGGCGGCAGGAAGAGCGGTTCGATCAGGCCGCTGGCGGTAACGGCCCACCAGAGCAACAGCAGCACCACCAGCGTCAGGCCGCTGATCCATCGCGTGCTCAGGGTACGGCGCGCGAGGACTGGGGGGCGGGAGGCCACGGCGTCGTTGGTCACGGCTGGAATTTCATAGCTGCTCATGCGCGCTCCTGTTGCCGAGTGGCGCTGCGTTGGGAGAACACTTTCGCCAGCACATGCTCGCGGGTTTCGATCAAGCGCGGGTCGGACTTGATCGACCGCGCCGATTCCCCCGCGCCATAGCGACGCCCGAAATCCAGGCTCAGGCGCTCGACGATTTGCCCCGGATCGGGGGCCAGCAGGATCAGGTCGGTGGCGAGGAATACCGCTTCCTCGATGTCATGGGTGATCAGGAACACCGGTTTGGCAGTGCGCTGCCAGACCTGTAGCAGCAGTTCCTGCATCTGTTCACGGGTGAACGCGTCCAGGGCGCCGAAGGGCTCGTCCATCAGCAGTATCCGCGGATCGGCCGCCAACGCGCGGGCCAACCCGACGCGTTGTTTCTGGCCACCGGACAGTTGCCAGACACGGCGCTTTTCGAAACCGGCCAGGTCCACCAGGGCGAGCATCTCCCGCGCACGCGCTTCGCGTTTGTCCCGGGCTACCCCCGCCAGTTCCAGACCGAACCCGACGTTCGCCAGCACGTCTTGCCAAGGCAACAGCGCATCGTCCTGGAACACTACGCCGCGCTCGGCACCCGGGCCTTTGACCGGAATGCCGTCCAGGGTGATCTGGCCGGTGCTGGGCTCGACGAACCCGGCGATCAGGTTCAGCAGCGAAGTCTTGCCACTGCCGGAGGGACCGAGGGCAACCAGCAACTGCTGCGGGCTCAAGGTCAACGAAATATCCGCCAGTACCGGTTTTGTTGCGCCGGGGTACTGTGCGCTGATGCGCTCCAGCTGTAGCAAGGCCATCTCGACGTCTCCTGTTTTTGATCAGCGGGTGATGTATTTGGCGCTGACGTATGGCGCGTAGTCCGGCAGCACGGCTTCAACCTTGCCTTGCTCTTTGAGGAACGCGGCGGTGTTGGTGATCGCCTGGGTGGTTGGGGCACCGAGGCTGACCACCTGGTCGGCGGCCAACGGGAAGACATTGCCTTGCAACAGCAATGGAATGTCGCTGGCCTTGGCGCCGGAGAGTTTCACCAGCTTGTCGATGTTCGAGGCGTCGGCCAGCCAGGCTTGCGGGTCCTTGCGGTACTGGGCGTAGGCGTCCAGGGTGACCTTGGCGAAAGCCGTGACGATCTCGGGATGCTTCTGGGCGAAGTCCTTGCGCACGATCCAGGCGTCGAAGGTTGGCGCGCCGAACTGGGCCAATTCAGCGGAGGTGATCAGCACCTTGCCGTTTTCCTTGGCCACGCCCAAGGCCGGGTCCCAGACGTAGGTGGCGTCGATGTCGCCGCGCTTCCAGGCGGCGATGATGGCTGGAGGCGCGAGGTTGAGCACGGTGACTTTCGACGGGTCGATGTTCCAGTGTTTCAGCGCGGCGAGCAGGCTGTAATGACCGGTGGAAACAAACGGCACGGCGATTTTCTTGCCGATCAGGTCCTGCGGCGTGTTGATGCCGGAGCCATCACGGGCGACCAAGGCTTCGGCGGCGCCGATCTGGGTGGCGATGAGGAAGGTTTCCACCGGAACCTTGCGGGTGATGGCGGCGGTCAGCGGGCTGGAACCCAGGTAACCGATCTGCACATCGCCCGAAGCAATGGCGGCGATGATATCGGCGCCGTTGTCGAATTTTCGCCAGTTGATCTTGGCTTGGGTGGCTTTTTCATAAGCGCCGTCGGCCTGGGCGACTTTGGCCGGGTCGACGGTGGTCTGATAGGCCACGGTCAGGTCGGCCGCCTGTGCGAAAAGGCTCGCCGCGGCCAGGGAGGCGGCCGCGAGAAGGCGAAGGGGGAAACGCAAAGACATGGAGAAGCTCCTCAACAGGCCGCCGGAGAGTCGGCGTTGGAGGAGACTAAATGATCTAAGAATGAGTAAATAAATAACTTTTTCGAATTAGCTTATCTGCGAACACATCTATCCAGGATGGCTGATAACCCCCGTGGGGGGGGGGGGGGGGGGGGGGGGGGGGGGGGGGGGG
>NZ_JBHFJB010000155.1:92683-94455 GCF_057334555.1 Pseudomonas sp. AGC41 | reverse complement strand
GACCAGCAGGAGCAAGCTCCCTCGCCACAAAAAGCGTTCTCGCACCCAGGGATTCAGTTACTGATCGCCAGAATGCTCGCCTGATACGAACCCACGAACACGTCGAAATCCCCCACTTCGTTCTGCTCCAGCTCGGTTTGCTGGACCAGCGACTGGCGTGCGGTGTCCTCGAAGGTGACCTGTTCTTCCGTCGACAACGGCTCGGCGCGGAAGAATTCGGCGTGGGTCTTGCTCTGGCGCAGGGAAAACTCGGCGAAGCTCTCGCTGTGCTCGGCCATGGCGGCCAGCACCTGGGCGGATGGCGTCAAGGACGGGTCGCGAACCTTGGCCCGTTGCGCATCCAGTGCCTGACGGTGTGCCTCGCCACCCTGGCTCTGATCAAGCAACGCCGCCAGCGGGGCGATTTTTTCCAACAATTCCAAGGCCCAGGCCTGCATATCCACGGGTTGGCCCTGGCGTTGCAGTTGCAGGCCTGGCTTGCGGCCTTCCTTGACCACGGTCAGGAAGTTGCTCGTGGCGTTGCTGCACTCGTTGTTTTCCAGTTGCGGGCTGTCGTTGAGGCCGCAGTACAGCAGGAACGCATCGAGGAAGCGCGACTCGGTCAGGTCGATGCCCATCGGCAGGAACGGGTTGATGTCCAGGCAGCGTACTTCGACGTACTGGATTCCTCGAGCCATCAGCGCCTGGATCGGCCGCTCGCCGGTGTAGGTCACGCGCTTGGGGCGGATGTTGGAGTAGTACTCGTTTTCGATCTGCAGGATGTTGGTGTTGAGCTGCACCCATTCGCCGTTCTGGTGAGTACCGACTTCCACATAAGGTGCATAGGGCGTTGCCACGGCTTTGCGCAGGCTGTCGGTGTAGCTCGCCAGGTCGTTATAGCAAGGTGTCAGGCCGGCTTGGGCGTTGCTCTGGTAACCCAGGTCGCTCATGCGCAGGCTGGTGGCGTAGGGCAGGTACAAGGTGTCCGGGTCCAGTTGCTCCAACTGGTGCGGACGACCGCGCAGGAAACCTGCATCCAGGGCCGGCGAGGCGCCGAACAGGTACATCAGCAACCAGCTGTAGCGGCGAAAATTACGGATCAGCGCGATGTAGGCCGAGGACTGGAAGTCGCGGTCGCTCACCTCGCTGGCCTCGTCCTGGCGCAGCAGGGGCCAGAGCTTTTCCGGGAGGGAGAAATTGTAGTGGATCCCGGCGATGCATTGCATGGTCTTGCCGTAGCGCAGGGCCAGGCCCTTGCGGTAGACATACTTGAGTCGACCGATATTCGAGGTGCCGTAGTAGGCGATCGGAATGTCTTCCTCGGCCGGCAGCGGACACGGCATCGAAGGGCTCCACAGGTACTCGTCGCCGAGTTTGCTGTAGACAAACCGGTGGATCCTGTCGAGGCTGTGCAGGGTGTCGGCCGGGTTGGCCAGGGCCGGGGTGATGAATTCCAGCAGCGACTCGGAATAGTCGGTAGTGATCTGTTCGTTGGTCAGCGCCGAGCCCAGGGATTCGGGATGCGAGGTCTGCGCCAGGTGCCCGTCGCCGGTGACGCGCAGGCATTCACGTTCGATACCGTGCAGGCACTGCTCGAGCAGGGAGAGGTTGGCGCGCTCGCCGAGCAGGGCCAGGCGGCGGTTTAAAAGGTCGCTCAAGTTGAATTCCTTCACGCGTCAGTCGCCCCAATATGGGGGTGGGCAAGACGGTCTACAAGGGTGAAGTTGAAACTGGCGTTTTCGCCTGGTTTTTGTGCCAAAGGCCAGCCACCGCAACCCCACTGTGGGGGGGGG
>NZ_JBHFJB010000155.1:85077-92589 GCF_057334555.1 Pseudomonas sp. AGC41 | reverse complement strand
CAGTGGTATTGACTGAACATCCGCTATCGCGAGCAAGCTCCCCCCCACAAATGGGATTTCGACACCGCATTCGTGGAAATGAAATTACCTCAAATCGATGACAGCGAGCTATAGGACAGCGAACGTGCCTTGCGCTTTTGCGACCAGCTTGTCGCCCTGCATCACCTCGGCCTCGACCACCAGCGTGCGCCGACCCGGGTGGATGACCCGGGCGGTGCACAGCACTTCGCCGTCGGACACGGCGCGAATGTAATTGATCTTGCACTCAATGGTTGCGCTCTGCTGGTCGAAGCCATGGACGCTGGAGCAGGCCAGCCCCATGGCAATGTCCACCAGGCTGAACAGCGCCCCGCCGTGGAGCTTGCCACCGCGGTTGCGCAATGGCGGCTCAAGGCTCAGGGCGACTTGCGCCACCCCGTCCCCGAGGCTCTGCAGACGGCAGCCGAGCAGCTTGAAAAACGCGCTCTCCACCAACCCGGCCGGCACCTCCATCAGCGTTTCTTCAGTTGCTTGGCGTTGGCGAACAGCGAGGCCATGGCGTTATTCGCCGGGGCCGCAGTGGCGGTTTCCTTGCGCGGTGCGGTGTTCTGCGACTGGCGTGGCGCGGCGCCTGGACGGGCACCACGGGCGCCGTCGATTTTCTCGCCTGGCGTGTCGCTCATGCGCATCGACAGGCCCACCCGTTTGCGCGGGATGTCGACTTCCATGACCTTCACTTTCACCACGTCACCAGCCTTCACGGCTTCGCGCGGGTCCTTGATGAATTTCTCGGACAAGGCCGAGATGTGTACCAGGCCGTCCTGGTGCACGCCGATGTCGACGAACGCGCCGAAGTTGGTGACGTTGGTCACCACGCCTTCGAGGATCATGCCCGGTTGCAGGTCCTTGAGGTCTTCGACGCCTTCCTGGAATTCAGCGGTCTTGAACTCCGGACGTGGGTCGCGGCCCGGTTTCTCCAGCTCTTGGAGGATGTCGGTCACGGTGGGCAGGCCGAAGGTTTCGTCGGTGAATTTCTTCGGGTCCAGGCGCTTGAGAAACGCTGCATCGCCGATCAGCGAGCGGATATCGCGGTCGGTCTGGGCGGCGATGCGCTGCACCAGCGGATAGGCTTCCGGGTGAACTGCCGAGGAGTCGAGCGGGTTGTCGCCGTTCATGACACGCAGGAAACCGGCAGCTTGTTCGAAGGTTTTTTCACCCAGGCGCGGGACTTTTTTCAACGCGGCGCGGGTCTTGAACGCGCCGTGTTCGTCGCGGTGGGTGACGATGTTCTGCGCCAGCGTGGCGTTCAGGCCGGAGATACGCGCGAGCAATGCTACCGAAGCGGTGTTCACGTCCACGCCCACGGCGTTCACGCAATCCTCC
This sequence comes from Pseudomonas sp. AGC41, assembly GCF_057334555.1. Classification (NCBI taxonomy): domain Bacteria; kingdom Pseudomonadati; phylum Pseudomonadota; class Gammaproteobacteria; order Pseudomonadales; family Pseudomonadaceae; genus Pseudomonas; species Pseudomonas sp. AGC41. The sequence goes on along the minus strand of NZ_JBHFJB010000155.1, from coordinate 91,227 downwards.
ACCACGGCGTCCAGGCCACGGGCCAGCTTCAATTGCGATACGTCATGCTGATACTGGCCGACACCGATGGATTTCGGGTCGATCTTCACCAGCTCCGCCAGTGGGTCCTGCAGGCGCCGGGCAATCGACACCGCGCCACGGATCGACACGTCCAGGTCCGGGAATTCCTTCGAGGCCAGTTCCGACGCTGAATAAACCGAAGCGCCGGCCTCGGAGACCATGACCTTGGTCATTTTCATGGCCGGGTATTTCTTGATCAGCTCGGCGGCCAGCTTGTCGGTCTCGCGGCTGGCGGTGCCGTTGCCGATGGCGATCAGATCCACCGAGTGCTTGGCGCACAGGGCGGCAAGGATAGCGATGGTCTGGTCCCACTTGTTATGCGGCACATGCGGGTAGACCGTGGCGTGGTCCAGCAGCTTTCCGGTGGAGTCCACCACGGCCACCTTGCAGCCGGTGCGCAGGCCCGGGTCCAGGCCCAGCGTGGCACGCGGCCCGGCCGGTGCGGCCAGCAGCAGGTCGTGCAGGTTGTGGGCGAACACGTTGATCGCCTCGGTCTCGGCGTTGTCGCGCAGTTCGCCCAGCAGGTCGGTTTCCAGGTGAGTGTAGAGCTTGACCTTCCAGGTCCAGCGCACCACTTCGGCCAGCCACTTGTCGGCGGCGCGGTTCTGGTTCTGGATGCCGAACTGCTGGCCGATCATGCCTTCGCACGGGTGCATGGTGCCGGGCGATTCTTCGCCGACCTTCAGCGAAGAACTGAGGATGCCTTCGTTGCGACCGCGGAAAATCGCCAGCGCCCGGTGCGACGGTACGCTCTTGAGGGGCTCGTCGTGTTCGAAGTAATCGCGGAACTTGGCGCCTTCCTCTTCTTTGCCGGCGATGACGCGAGCACTCAGGATCGCCTCCTGCTTGAGGTAGTTGCGCAGTTTTTCCAGCAGGTTCGCGTCTTCGGCGAAGCGCTCCATGAGGATGTACTTGGCGCCTTCCAGGGCAGCCTTGATGTCCGCCACGCCTTTTTCGGCATCGACGAAACGCGCGGCTTCGGCTTCCGGCGCAAACGTGGGGTCATTGAACAAGCCGTCGGCCAGTTCGCCGAGGCCGGCTTCCAGGGCGATCTGGCCTTTGGTGCGGCGTTTCTGCTTGTAGGGCAGGTACAAGTCTTCCAGGCGGGTCTTGGTGTCGGCCAGCTTGATGTCGCGTTCCAGTTGCGGAGTCAGCTTGCCCTGCTCCTGGATGCTCGCCAGGATGCTGATGCGCCGTTCGTCGAGTTCTCGCAGGTAGCGCAGGCGCTCTTCCAGATGGCGCAGCTGGGTGTCATCGAGGCTGCCGGTCACTTCCTTCCGGTAACGGGCGATGAAAGGCACCGTGGAGCCTTCATCGAGTAGCGCGACGGCCGCTTCGACCTGTTGCGGGCGTACGCCGAGTTCCTCGGCGATGCGGCTGTTGATGCTGTCCATAAAACCACCTGACAAATTGTGAAATCAGGCCCGCCGCCACAGTAACAGGGCGCGGCGAGGCTGGTTGAGCGGCCTGGCTTACGTCGCTGCCGGGGGCAGGGGGACGCCAGTGACCCGCTGAATTCAAAAAGTGCTGCCTGGCCAGGGAGAACGGTGCGCCGGTATAACGATCCGGCATCTCCTGGCACAAAAGGCCGCGCATTATAACCAGCGTTCCGCTGTTCGGGGGTGTCGTGACCTGCGGGGCGGACAGTTGAGCTACTGGAGACAGAGGAAAAATCTGCTAACAATGCACACGGTGCGTATAACGGCAGCTAAGCCATAATGCGCGCCAAGATCAAAGGAGCTTCCTATGAGCAGCACTGCACAAACTGCTGAAGGCGAAAAAATTCTGATTGTCGACGACGATCCGGGGCTGAGCAGCCTGCTGGAGCGCTTTTTCGTCAGCAAGGGCTATCGCGCCCGCACCGTACCGAACACCGAGCAAATGGATCGGCTGCTGGCCCGTGAGGTTTTCAACCTCGTGGTCCTCGACCTGATGCTGCCTGGCGAGGATGGCTTGACGGCCTGTCGCCGCCTGCGAGGCGCCAACAACCAGATCCCGATCATCATGCTCACTGCCAAGGGCGACGAACTGAGCCGTATCAAGGGCCTGGAGCTGGGCGCCGACGATTACCTGGCGAAGCCGTTCAACCCGGATGAGCTGATGGCCCGCGTCAAGGCTGTCCTGCGTCGCCAGTCGGCGCCGGTGCCGGGCGCACCGGGCAGCGAAGACGAGAGCGTGACCTTCGGCGACTATGAACTGTCGCTGGCCACCCGCGAGCTCAAGCGCGGCGATGAGATCCACATGCTTACCACCGGCGAGTTCGCCGTGCTCAAGGCCCTGGTAATGAACGCCCGCCAGCCGCTGACCCGGGACAAGCTGATGAACCTGGCCCGTGGCCGCGAATGGGATGCGCTGGAGCGCTCTATCGACGTGCAGATTTCCCGTTTGCGCCGGATGATCGAACCCGATCCTTCAAAGCCGCGTTATATCCAGACGGTCTGGGGCGTTGGCTACGTGTTCGTGCCGGATGGCGCTGCCGGCAAGTGATCGGCGATTTGTAGGAGCGCGCAGCCTGGCGGGTGGAAATCTTTCCAGGCGACTCGCGGTCCGTCATTGTGCGAGCATCGCTCGCTCCTGCAAGTATGTAGCGGTTACTCATGAAGACCCCCGTCTGGTTCCCCCAGAGCTTTTTCTCCCGCACCCTCTGGCTGGTGCTGATCGTCGTGCTGTTTTCCAAAGCGCTGACGCTGGTTTACCTGCTGATGAACGAAGACGTGCTGGTGGACCGCCAATACAGTCACGGTGTTGCCTTGACCCTGCGCGCCTACTGGGCAGCGGACGAAACCAATCGAGTCAAAATCGCCGAGGCGGCGACTTTGATCCGGGTGGTCGGCGCCGGTGTGCCTGAAGGTGAGCAACATTGGCCGTACAGCGAGATCTACCAGCGGCAGATGCAGGCCGAACTGGGCGCGGATACCGAAGTGCGGCTGCGCATGCATTCGCCGCCGGCATTGTGGGTGCGTGCCCCTAGCCTCGGCGATGGATGGCTGAAGGTTCCGCTGTACCCCCATCCGCTGCGCGGCCAGAAAATCTGGAACGTGCTGGGCTGGTTCCTGGCGATCGGCCTGTTGTCGACGGCTTCGGCGTGGATTTTCGTCAGCCAGCTCAACCAGCCACTCAAGCGCCTGGTCTATGCGGCCCGGCAATTGGGCCAGGGCCGCAGCGTGCGGTTGCCCATCAGCGATACGCCCAGCGAGATGACCGAGGTGTACCGCGCCTTCAACCAGATGGCCGAGGACGTCGAACAGGCCGGACGCGAACGTGAGCTGATGCTCGCCGGCGTCTCCCATGACTTGCGCACCCCGCTGACGCGGTTGCGGCTGTCGCTGGAACTGATGGGCGAGCACACCGACCTGACCGACGAAATGGTCCGCGATATCGAAGACATGGACGCGATTCTCGATCAGTTCCTGGCCTTCATTCGCGACGGTCGTGACGAATCGGTGGAAGAGGTGGATCTCAGCGAGCTGGTACGGGAGGTGGCTGCGCCCTATAACCAGAACGAAGAGAAGGTCTACTTGCGCCTGGAGCCCATCCAGCCGTTTCCGCTACGCCGCGTGTCGATGAAGCGGCTGTTGAACAACCTGATTGGTAACGCCCTCAACCATGCCGGCACGGGCGTTGAAGTCGCCGCCTATGTTTCCGGCGACACCAGCGCGCCTTATGTCGTGCTGAGCGTCATGGACCGTGGCGCCGGCATCGACCCAGCGGAGCTGGAAGCCATTTTCAATCCGTTCACCCGCGGCGATCGGGCTCGGGGAGGGAAGGGCACCGGGCTGGGGCTGGCCATCGTCAAGCGCATCGCCTCGATGCATGGCGGCAACGTCGAATTGCGCAATCGAAATGGCGGCGGGCTGGAGGCACGGGTGCGATTGCCGTTGGGCTTGATGCTGCCGCGGGATGCGGTGTAGCGATTTCCTTCATGTAAAACTGAGGACTTGTGGGAGCGAGCCTGCTCGCGATTGCGGTCAGTCAGCCAAGTTAATGCTGGCTGATACACCGCGTCGCGAGCAAGCTCGCTCCCTCAGGGCTTTGTGTTGATTCAACCCTTGCCCTTGGTCCGGGTCATGTTCGGCCCGCCATTTTTTTCCAGATGCTCGATGATGATCCCCGCCACGTTCTTGCTGGTGGTGGTCTCAATTCCTTCCAGGCCTGGCGAAGAGTTGACCTCCATCACCAGCGGTCCGTGATTGGAGCGCAGGATATCCACACCGGCCACCGCCAATCCCATGACCTTGGCCGCGCGCAGGGCAGTCATGCGTTCTTCCGGGGTGATCTTGATCAGGCTCGCGCTGCCGCCACGATGCAGGTTGGAGCGAAACTCACCGGGCCTGGCCTGGCGTTTCATCGAGGCGATCACTTTGTCGCCGACCACGAAGCAACGAATGTCCGCTCCACCGGCTTCCTTGATGTATTCCTGGACCATGATGTTCTGCTTGAGGCCCATGAACGCCTCGATCACCGATTCCGCCGCGGTTGCAGTCTCGCACAGCACGACTCCGATCCCCTGGGTGCCCTCCAGCACCTTGATCACCAGTGGCGCGCCGTTGACCATCGCGATCAGGTCGGGGATGTCATCGGGAGAGTGGGCAAAACCGGTTACCGGCAAGCCGATGCCGCGCCGGGACAGCAACTGCAATGAGCGCAGCTTGTCCCGAGAGCGGGCGATAGCGACAGACTCGTTGAGCGGGAACACCCCCATCATTTCAAACTGGCGCAGCACTGCGCAGCCATAAAAAGTCACCGATGCGCCAATGCGCGGAATTACCGCATCAAAACCTTCCAGCGGTTTGCCGCGGTAGTGGATCTGCGGCTTGTGGCTGGCGATGTTCATGTAGGCGCGCAGGGTATCGATCACCACCATTTCATGGCCACGTTCGGTCCCTGCTTCAACCAGGCGACGAGTGGAATACAGGCGCGGATTGCGCGACAGCACAGCGATCTTCATGCAACACCTGTGGCAGAGGTAGTGGACACCGGAAATACCGGTTTGTCTTGAACGTATTTGATGCCTGGATTGACCACCAGTTGGCCGTCGATCAAGGCTTTGGAACCCAACAACAGGCGATACCGCATGGATTTACGACAGGCCAGGGTGAACTCCACCCGCCAGAACCGATCACCCAGCGCCAGCGTGGTGCTGATCACGTAGCGGGCCTGGGCGTGGCCGTTGGAGCTCTTGATGGTCTTGCGTGCCACCAGCGGGGCTTCGCAGCGGCGGTGGCGCAGTTGCACCACCGTGCCCAGATGCGCGGTGAAACGCACCCACTTCTCGCCGTCGCGCTCGAACGGCTCGATATCGGTGGCGTGCAGGCTGGAGGTGCTGGCGCCGGTGTCGATTTTCGCTCGCAGGCCTGCGACTCCCAAGTCCGGGAGCGCCACCCATTCGCGCAGACCGACGACGGTCAGATGGTCAAAAGTCTTCAATAAAAACAACCTGAAATTGGCGCATCTAATAGCGGGCTTCGCAATCGCGATATTCACGCAGAATAATCACAAAATGGCGACAGTTATCTACGTACTTGTTTGCAGGTGTAACCGATACCGGCGCTTGCCGATGCGAGCGAGCGGTTCGGCGGCCATTCTATCCGTCGGGCCGGATTCGTGCGCCCGACAAAAACGGTAGTACAGTTCTGGCTATTGGTTGGAAAGAGGAATTGCAGTGGCACAAAAAAACGAAGAGGACGACAAGGTCCGTCTCGATAAATGGTTGTGGGCGGCACGATTCTACAAGACCCGAGCCTTGGCCAAGGCCGCCATTGAAAGCGGCAAGGTCCATCACCGGGGCGAGCGTTGCAAGCCTGGCAAAGAGCCACGTATCGGTGACGAGTACGTCATTCGCGCCGGATTCGATGAAAAAACCGTGGTGGTTGAAGCCCTGTCGATTGTGCGGCGCGGCGCGCCGGAAGCGCAGACACTCTATCGCGAGACCGACGCCAGCATCGCCAAGCGCGAAGCTGCCGCCGCACAACGCAAGGCCGGGGCCCTGGGCGTCAGCACCGATGGCAAGCCGAGCAAGAAGCAGCGTCGCGACCTGTTCAGGTTTCATGGCAGCAATAGCGATTAAACCTGGCTTTGAGGCCCCTGTGG
>NZ_JBHFJB010000155.1:61965-85057 GCF_057334555.1 Pseudomonas sp. AGC41 | reverse complement strand
CGCTTCTGTGGCGAGGGAGCTTGCTCCCGCTGGGCTGCGCAGCGGCCCCAAAATCTTGCGGTCGCTACGCAACCGAGCGGGAGCAAGCTCCCTCGCCACAACAGCACTGCAAATGTGGATGCTCAGTCCTCCCCGTCAGGCAAAGTCATGCCTTGCTTGGAACCCACCCGGAATGCCCATAAAATGCCGGTCATCATTTGTCATCACCGCAGATACCAGACCCTATGACTGATTTACCGGATACCGACTACACCCAACGTTTCATCTTCGATGACAGCGACGCCCGTGGCGAGCTGGTGGCGTTGGAGCGTAGCTACGCCGAAGTCCTTGCCAAGCACCCCTATCCGGAGCCGGTCGCACAACTGCTTGGCGAACTGATGGCGGCGGCGGCATTGCTGGTGGGCACCTTGAAGTTCGATGGCTTGCTGATTCTCCAGGCGCGCTCCGAAGGTCCGGTCCCATTGCTGATGATCGAATGCTCCAGCGAACGCGAAATCCGCGGCCTGGCCCGGTACCACGCCGAGCAGATCGCCGCCGACGCGACCCTGGCCGACCTGATGCCCAACGGCGTGCTGGCCCTGACGGTAGACCCGAGCCATGGCAAGCGCTACCAAGGCATCGTCGATCTCGACGGCGCGACGCTGGCCGAATGCTTCACCAATTACTTCGTCATGTCCCAGCAGACCAACACTCGGTTCTGGCTGTACGCCGACGGGCGGCGCGCCCGTGGCCTGCTGTTGCAACAATTGCCCGCCGATCGCATTCGCGATTCGGAAGAGCGTGACGCCAGCTGGCAGCACGTCACCGCTCTGGCCAGCACCCTGAGCGCCGACGAGTTGCTGGGCCTGGACAACGAAACCATCCTGCATCGCCTCTACCACGAAGAGCAGGTGCGCCTGTTCGATGGTCAGCCGTTGCGCTTCCAATGCAGTTGCTCCCGTGAACGTTCCGGCAATGCGCTGGTCAGTCTGGGTCTGGAAGATGCGCAGCAGTTGGTGATCGAGCATGGCGGAGCCATTGAAGTCGATTGCCAGTTTTGCAATGAGCGCTACCTGTTCGACGCGGCGGACATCGCACAATTGTTCGCCGGTGCGGGTGTCGACACACCGTCAGATACTCGTCACTAAAACGGTTCAGCGCAGGTAAATCTCCTGGCAAACGCCGGATTTACGCCGTACTGACGGGAGGGCCCTACTCTTTTTGGGCTTTTCTGGCATAATCCGGCCCACTTTTTTCGGGTAGTAGTGCGCGACTTCCTACTACAAAACGTTTGGAGCACTCGGCCACGGGCCGACGGGGAATCTCATGACGCAAGCCAATAACGCCGTGTATACCGATCTGAGTGTCGATGATCTGGTCAAAGAAGCCCTGAATCGCGGTGAAGGCGAGCTTGCCGATACTGGCGCGCTGGTTGTTCGTACCGGTCATCGTACCGGTCGCTCGCCAGTCGACCGTTTCATCGTGGAAGAGCCGACCACCCAGGACGCCATCGCCTGGGGCCCGATCAACCGCAAGTTCCCGGCCGACAAGTTCGATGCCCTGTGGAACCGCGTCGAGGCCTACCTGGGTGAGCGCGAGCGTTTTGTTTCCCACGTGCATGTAGGTTCCGATCCTGCGCACTACCTGCCGGTCAAAATGACCACCGAGACGGCCTGGCACAACCTGTTCGGTCGTTGCCTGTTCATCAATCCGGAGCAGTACAACGCCGGCGGCAAGGACGAGTGGCAGATCCTCAACGCGCCGAACTTCGTCTGCGAGCCTGAGCGCGACGGCACCAATTCCGACGGCACCGTGATCATCAACTTTGCTGCCAAGAAAGTGCTGATCGCTGGCATGCGCTATGCCGGCGAAATGAAAAAAGCCCTGTTTTCCGTGCAGAACTTCTTGCTCCCAGCGGTCGACGTGCTGCCGATGCACTGCGCCGCCAACATGGGCGAAGAAGGCGACGTGACCTTGTTCTTCGGTCTGTCGGGCACTGGCAAGACCACCCTGTCCGCCGACGAAAGCCGTTACCTGATCGGTGACGACGAGCACGGCTGGGGCGTGGGTGTGGTCTTCAACATCGAAGGCGGCTGCTACGCCAAGTGCATCGACCTGTCCGAGAAGAACGAGCCGGTCATCTGGAAAGCCATCCAGCACGGCGCCGTTCTGGAAAACGTGGTCCTGGACCCGGTCACCAAGAAGGCCGACTACGCCGACGACAGCCTGACCCAGAACAGCCGCGCCGCCTATCCGCGTGAACTGATCGAAAAACGCGCGCCGAAAAACCTCGGTGGCGAGCCAAACGCCGTGATCTTCCTGACCTGCGACCTGACTGGCGTGCTGCCGCCCGTGTCGATCCTCAGCGAAGAGCAAGCCGCCTACCACTTCCTGTCCGGCTACACCGCACTGGTGGGCTCGACCGAAATGGGCTCGGGCAGCGGCATCAAGTCGACCTTCTCCACCTGCTTCGGCGCGCCGTTCTTTCCACGTCCGGCCGGTGAATATGCAGAGCTGCTGATCAAGCGTATCCGTGGCTTCGGCTCCAAGGTCTACCTGGTCAACACCGGCTGGACCGGCGGCGGCTACGGCGTCGGCAAGCGCTTCAACATCCCGACCACCCGTGCGGTGATCGCGGCAATCCAGAGCGGCGCGCTGATCGGTGCTGAAACCGAACACCTGGATATCATCAACCTGGACGTGCCGCTGGCTGTCCCAGGCGTTGAGACTGGCCTGTTGAACCCGCGCAACACCTGGGCCGACAAGGCTGCCTACGACGAAGCCGCCAAGGCATTGGCCGGTCTGTTCATCGAGAACTTCAAGAAGTTCGACGTGAGCGATGCGATCAAGGCGGCGGGTCCGCAGCTGTAAGGCTTGGTGATTGAATGAAAAAGCCGCCCTTTGAGGGCGGCTTTTTCATGGGCGACTATTTTTCCTCCAACTCCTGCGTGTCCCATCGTTGCGCCTTGATCGCCTTGTAGAGCATGCCGATCGTCAGCGGCAGCTTGTCTCCCCGCCCCTTTGCCCTGCGCTTTTGAAATACATCAAAGCCTTCCGGTTGGAAGTAGCGATAGGCGTCGTAGTCGACAAAGTCGATGACGAACCGCTCCTCCAACGCTTCCATCAGGTGCCGGGCATCCGCGCCATCGCAGCCAAGATCGAAATTGACCGCAGTGTCCAGGCGAATGGTCTTGCGTTCCGGCAGGCCGAGTTCTTCGTGGAGCAATTCCATGAGCTGGCGCATGGCGAGGTCGTCGGGGAAGTCTGGGGCGAGGTGCATGTTGGAAAGTCCGAAGGACAGATGAGGAGGGCGTGTCTGCTCGGAAAGTTTAGTGCATTGAAAAAGAGAAAGATCTCACGGCGGTTTCGGAAACGTCCTGTACGCGCTGCTTTTTGCTGCCGGGTAAGGTTCGTCGCGCCCTGTCAGTGAGGCAGCGGCGACCGACAAGGACGAAGCATGACGAAAGGAAAACCCGGTGTCCCGCAGGTTTGGGAGCTCCGCGGTGGCGACAGGGGGATGGGGTCGAGTTGATCTGGACACCGGCCGTTGATCCTTCCGCAACGCTGGGAATCCCCGCGCTGGAAGCCGCGCCACAGGCACCGCGCAGCTGGATCTTCCCGCCGACGCCCAAACATAAAGAGATTTTTGTGAGGGCGACATGGGGCTAAAAATAAGACTGCGGTGGTTTGATAAAACATCTGAACTATTGATTGGCAAAGAATATTCAAAGGATTTTGCGGATGATTCATCGGTTATGGATGATCTTGGTATCCCTGTGGAAAAAAATATCAACAACGGAAACTTTGATGTGAATGCCGACTGGGTTGAAGTCCTCCAACCACATTTTCGACATGCCTTGGACCTGTCGAAGTATGACTATCAAGTATCTTTTGATTATCAGAACGCATGATAATCGCCGGCAAAAACAGGGATGCGGTGACGTAGGCGGGACGGCAAGCGGTATCATTCCGTATCGATTCAGCCCCGACCTTTTCTCGACTCGCTGCGTTGCCCGGCTAGTCTTCTGGCACCACAGCAGTCAAAGGAGCGACCGCTTTATGCACAGCACCCTGGAACAGGTTTTCGGTTATCCACAGTTTCGCCCCGGTCAGGAAGCCACTATCCGCGCGATCCTCGCCGGGCGGTCGGCGGCGGCTATTTTTCCTACCGGGTCCGGCAAATCTCTTTGCTATCAGTTGTCTGCCCTGTTGTTGCCGCACCTGACCCTTGTGGTCTCGCCACTGCTGGCGCTGATGCAGGATCAGTTGGCGTTCTTGCATCGCCACGGTATCGCGGCGGCCAGTATCGATTCGGCCCAGAGTCGTGACGAAGCCAGCGACGCCATGGCGCGGGCCCGTTCGGGCGAGTTGAAGGTGCTGATGGTTTCGGTGGAGCGGCTGAAGAACGAGCGCTTTCGCAATTTCTTGCAGCAGGTACCGATTTCGTTGCTGGTGGTGGATGAGGCCCACTGCATTTCCGAGTGGGGCCACAACTTCCGCCCCGATTACCTCAAGCTCCCCGATTACCAGCGTCAATTCAACATTCCCCAGGTACTGCTGCTGACGGCCACCGCAACGCCCAAGGTGGTCGCTGACATGCAGGCGAAGTTCGCTATCGCCGCCACCGATGTGGTGACGACCGGCTTCTACCGTCCCAACCTCAACTTGTTGGTGGAGCCCGTGCGTGGCGAGGACAAGCGGCACAGGCTGGTGCAGTGGCTGGGCGAGCGCGCCGGGCAGCCGAGCATCGTCTATGTCACCTTGCAGCGAACCGCCGAACAGATTGCCGGGCACCTGAGCCAGCACGGAATCGGTGCCGAGGCTTATCACGCCGGTTTGCCCCATGAGCAGCGCGAAGCCATCCAGCGGCGATTCATGGGCGGGCAGGCCAATTGCATTGTTGCGACGATCGCGTTCGGCATGGGGATCGACAAGAGCGATATCCGCAACGTCGTACATTTCGATCTGCCCAAATCCATCGAGAACTACAGCCAGGAAATCGGTCGGGCGGGACGGGATGGGCAGCCGTCCGATTGCCTGGTACTGGCCAACCGGGACAGCCTCAACATTCTTGAAAATTTCGTCTATGGCGATACGCCGGAGCTTTCCGGCATTCGGTACGTGCTTGATGAGCTGAAGGCTGCCAGTCGCGACGGGCAATGGGAATTCCTGCTGGGGCCATTGGCTGATCAGAGCAATATCCGGCAACTGCCGCTCAAAACGCTGCTGGTCCAACTGGAGCTGCGTGGGCTGGTTGCGCCGCGCTATGCCTATTACGCCGAGTACCGCTTCAAGTTCCTGACCGAGCCGCAGGCGTTGCTGGAGCGCTTCGAGGGCGAGCGAAGGGACTTTGTCTCGGCCATCATCCAGACCTCCAGTCGGGCCCGTACCTGGGCCACGGTGAATTTCGAGGGAATGTACCAGCAGTACCACGCGGATCGAAGTCGCGTGGTCAAGGCGCTGGATTATTTCCAGGAGAAAGGCTGGATCGAGCTGGAAAGCAAGCAGATGACCGAGGTCTACAACGTTCTCGACGCCGATTTCGATTCAGGGCTGTTGAGTGCCGAGCTGCATGCTGATTTTATTAGGCATGAGGAAACCGAGATTGCCCGAATCCATGCCATGCTCGAATTGTTCGCCACGGACCGTTGCCTCGGTTATCGATTGGCCGAGTATTTCGGTGATGTAAACGCGCCGAGACAGTGCGGCCACTGCTCGGTATGCCACGGGCAGGTCGCCCGCTTGCCGGAGCCACCACCACTGCCATCCCTTCGGGATAAAAATTTCGAGGGTCTGTGTGACGACTTCATCCACAAGCATGAGCAGCATACAGGCGAGGTGCCTTCCGCCGATCGATTGACCCGATTCCTCTGCGGCATCAGCGTACCGCTGTTCACCAAGCTAAAGGCGCGAACGATCCGCGGATATGCCGCCCTGGAGCAGTATCCGTATGCCGAAGTTCGGCACTGGGCCCAGGCACACCTGTGAGCTGCATCCATCCGCTGAATGCCCTTCATCACACGAATAAATTTCAAAAATATCCGTCGGCTGACTAAGGTGAACGCTGTCTTTGGATCACCAACAAGAGAGCGAACATGAGCCAGACATCCTTTGATATCCAGCGCGCCGCGGTGGTCGGGGCGGGCACCATGGGGCGGGGCATCGTGATGTGCCTGGCCAATGCTGGCGTTACGGTGCAGTGGGTCGATAATAATCCGCAAATGCTTGAGCAGGCGCTGGCGGCGGTGGCCGACACCTATGCTCACAGCGTGCGCCAGGGACGTATTGACCAAAACGAAGCCGATGCGCGCATCGCCCGAATATCTCGGGCGGACGACTACGCGGCAATCCGCAACGTGGATCTGGTCATCGAAGCGGTCTACGAGAACCTTGAACTCAAGCAGAAGATCTTTCGCGAACTGGACGGCATGCTCAAGCCCGAAGCGATTCTGGCAAGCAACACCTCGGCGCTGGACATCGATGCGATTGCCGCCGCCACGCGCCGGCCGACCCAGGTGCTGGGCCTGCATTTCTTCAGCCCGGCGCACATCATGAAATTGCTCGAAATTGTTCGTGGCGCGCAGACCTCCAGGCCGGCGCTGGATGCCGCCCTGGCCCTGGGCAAGCGCATGGGCAAGGTGAGCGTGGTATCGGGCAATTGCCACGGGTTTATCGGCAACCGGATGCTTCATCCCTATGTGCTGGAGGCGCGCAAGATGCTGCTGGAGGGAGCGTTTCCCCATCAGGTCGATGCCGCGCTGCAAGGTTTCGGCTTTGCCATGGGGCCGTTCCGCATGTATGACGTGGTTGGGATCGACCTGGAGTGGCGTGCGCGCGAGCTGGCGGGTAAAGGCCAGGATGCGCCCGAAGTGCAAGTGGACAACCGCCTTTGCGAGATGGGGCGGTTCGGCCAGAAGAGTGGTAACGGGTACTACCACTATGAGCCGGGCAGCCGACAGGCCGAGCAGGATGTGGAGGTCGATGCGCTGGTGCTGCGGGTCAGTGAGGAGCTGGGGTTTCATCGGCGCGAAATAGCTGCCGAGGAGATTCTGGAGCGCTGCTTGCTGGCATTGGTCAACGAAGGTGCGAAGATCCTCCAGGAGGGCATTGCCGAGTCTTCCCGCGATATCGACCTGGTGTATCTCAACGGCTATGGCTTCCCGGCGGACAAGGGCGGTCCGATGGCCTGGGCGGATCAGCAAGGCCTCGAAGATATACACGCACGGTTGCTGGAGCTCGAAACGAAGCAGGGAGACCAATGGAAGCCTGCCCGTCTGATCGGCGAGCTGGCTGCGCAAGGCAAGAGCTTCTCGCAGCGGTAGTATCTGCACCCGGCACAACGCCTCAGATTGCCTGACCAAGGAAAAGTGATGCCCCAACGCACCGAGTATCTGCATTTCCAGCCGGTGACTACACGCTGGCATGACAACGATGTGTACGGTCACGTCAATAACGTCACCTACTACAGCTTTTTCGATACAGCGGTGAATACCTATCTGATCGAGACCGGCGGCCTGGATATCCATGACGGGGAGGTGGTGGGCTTCGTCGTGAGTTCAGCTTGCGATTATTTTGCCTCGATCGCTTTCCCGGACCGGATCGAAATCGGCCTGCGAGTCGGGAAGCTGGGCAACAGTTCGGTGCAATATGAGCTGGCGGTGTTCAAGGCGGGCGAGGACGAGGCCTGTGCGGCGGGGCGTTTCGTGCATGTGTTCGTCGATCGGACGTCGAATCGGCCGGTGGCGATCCCGGCTCAGCTACGCGGGGCGTTGGAGCGATTGCTGGCCTGAAAACGAAAATCGCAGCCTTCGGTCAGTCTCTGAGAGAGGGGCCGAAGGCTGCGATCATTCAACGGTCTGGAACAAGCCAGCCGTCAATCGTCGTGATAGCGATGTTTGTGCTTATGCTTGCGATGACCGTAGGCATGGCCGCGACCCGGGTGGCCGTCACGGTAGTAGCGACGATCGCCACGGCGACCTTCATAACGGTCATCGTCGTCGTCCTTGCCCATGTAGTTACCCAGTGCGCCACCAGCGCCACCGCCCGCTGCGGCACCGATCAGGCTACCCGTGCTGCCGCCCACGCTGCGGCCAACCACGTTGCCGCCGGCTGCGCCCAGCGCGCCGCCGATAGCCGCTTCGCCGCGGCTGCGTTTATCGGCACCGACCGCACTGCCACCTGCGCCGCCCAGGGCCGCGCCGATAGTGGAACCGGTGTTGCCGCCCAGGGACTGGCCGACGACCGAACCCAAAACCCCGCCCAATGCGCCGCCTACACCTGCTTCGGCGGTACCGCCGGCAGATGCGACGCCGCTGATCAGGCCAAGGGACAACAAGAGAATGGAGGAGAACTTCATAGAGGAGCCTCAAAGGGATGACGGCGCGATCCTGAGGCTGGCTTCGCTTGGTTACAATCGAAATCCGACGAGTAACACGACTTGTGCACAATTCGCTAAGTTACTGTTTTTTGGGCGGAACTTAACGTTATTTCGCCGGTCTTTAGCTACTTCGGACAGGCCGTTTTTTTTTTAAAAACGGCCTTTTTTGTGCCCGTTGGAAAAATCGCCGAGGGGCCAGAAGCGCCCTCGGAATTGCCTCAGGCTGACTTGGCCATGATCAACCCGTTCTCGCTTGCGGCTTCCAGGCGGATAGCCACGAACTTCGAGGTCGGGGTGTGGCTGCCGTCGCCGGTACTTTCCAGCGGCACCAGCGGGTTCACTTCAGGGTAGTAGGCGGCAGCCTGTCCGGCCGGAATGTCAAAGGCCAACAGGGTAAAGCCCTTGACCCGGCGCTCGCGGCCGTCATCCCAGAGCGAGACGATGTCTGCCTTCTGCCCTGGCTTGAAGCCCAGGCGGATGATGTCCGCTTCGTTGACAAACAACACGTCACGTTGGCCCTTCACGCCACGATAGCGATCATCGAGGCCATAGATCGTCGTGTTGTACTGGTCATGCGAGCGCATGGATTGCAGGATCAGGTCCGGCAATTGGCCCGTAGCCCGGGTGCGTTCGTGGATCAGGTCGGTCGGCAACAGGTTGGGCTTGAAGTTGGCGCGGCCCGAAGGCGTGTTCCAGCGACGTGCCCCAGCGCTGTTACCCAGATAGAAGCCGCCGGGGTTCTTGAGTTTTTCGTTGAAATCCTTGAAGCCAGGGATGGTCTCGGCGATCAGGTCGCGGATGCGGCTGTAATCGGCCACCAGCCAGTTCCAATCCACCGGGCGGCTGCCCAGGGTGGCGGCGGCGATGCCGGCAATGATCCACGGCTCGGAGCGCATCTGGTCCGACAGTGGCTGCAGTTGGCCGTTCGAGGCGTGGACCATGCTGAAGGAATCCTCCACCGTCACCGCCTGCGGGCCATCGGCTTGCAGGTCAATGTCAGTCCGGCCCAGGCATGGCAGGATCAACGCTTCCTTGCCATGGGCCAGGTGGCTGCGGTTGAGCTTGGTGCTGATCTGTACCGTCAGGTCGCAATTGCCCAGGGCCTGGAAGGTCCGGTGGCTGTCTGGCGTAGCCTGGGCGAAGTTGCCGCCCAGGGCGATGAAGACCTTGGCCCGACCCTCGGCCATGGCGTGGATCGCCTCGACCACGTTGTGGCCGTTTTCACGTGGTACCTTGAATTGGAAGCGCCGTTCCAGAGCGTCGAGGAATGCAACGGGCGGGCGCTCGTTGATTCCCATGGTCCGGTCGCCCTGCACGTTGCTGTGGCCACGCACCGGGCACAGGCCGGCGCCTGGCTTGCCAATGTTGCCGCGCAGCATCATCAGGTTGGCGATTTCCTGGATCGTCGCCACCGAATGGCGGTGCTGGGTGATACCCATCGCCCAGCACATGATGACGTTCTTGGCCTTGGCGTACATGCGTGCCGCTTGTTCGATTTCGGCGAGGGTCAACCCGGATTGCTCGGCGATCTGCTCCCACGGAGTGTCGTCGACCACCGCCAGGTAATCCAGAACGTTGGCGCTGTGCTCGTTGAGGAACGCATGATCGAATACCGCAAGGGCGCCGCTGTTCTGCGCGTCACGTTCCCATTGCAGCAGGAACTTCGCCATGCCCCGCAGCACGGCCATGTCGCCGCCCAGGGCTGGGCGGAAATACGCGGTGTTGGTGGGTTTGTCGCCGTTGGTGAGCATTTCCAGCGGGTGTTGCGGATGCTGGAAACGCTCCAGGCCACGCTCTTTCAGCGGATTGATGCACACCACCTGGGCGCCGCGCTTTACGGCTTCGCGCAGCGGCTCGAGCATCCGTGGATGGTTGGTGCCGGGGTTCTGGCCCCAGACGAAAATCGCATCGGCGTGCTCGAAGTCATCAAAAGTTACTGTACCCTTGCCCACCCCGACACTTTGGGACAGGGCGACGCCGCTGGCCTCATGGCACATGTTCGAGCAGTCGGGGAAATTGTTGGTGCCAAAGGCGCGCACGAACAGCTGATACAGATAGGCCGCTTCGTTGCTGGCGCGGCCTGAAGTGTAGAACTCGGCCTGCCTCGGGCTCGAAAGCTCTTGCAGGTGCTTGCCAATCAGGGCGAACGCCGCTTCCCAGCTGATGGGCTGGTAACGGTCGGTTTGCGCGTCGTAGCTCATCGGCTCCGTCAGGCGGCCCTGGTATTCGAGCCAGTAGTCGCTCTGCTCCAGCAGCGACGTCACGCTGTGCTTGGCGAAAAAAGCCGCGTCGACACGACGCTTGGTCGCTTCCCAGTTCACCGCCTTGGCGCCGTTCTCGCAGAACTTCACCATGCCGCTTTCCGGCGAGTCACCCCAGGCGCAGCCAGGGCAGTCGAAACCGCCGTTCTGGTTGGTCTTGAGCATCATGCGAATGTTTTTCAGCGCGTTATCGCTGGTCAGCCAGGCCTGGGCGACGCTGATCAGCGCGCCCCAACCACCGGCCGGGCCCTTGTAAGGCTTGTAGCGCGGTGCGGGTTTCTGGTTGGCTTGTTGATGATTGCTCACGCTTGATTCTCCATCGCAGGGCTGTAGACCCGCGGCGCACTTTTTTGCGGCAGGTGGATGAGGTTGAGGTTGTGTTGGCGAGCCCACTGCACGGCGAGGCCCGTGGGCGACGACAGGCTGACCAGCGTCTGGATGCCCGCACGCAATACTTTTTGAATCAATTCGAGGCTGCAGCGGCTGGTGACGATCGCCAAGCCTCCAGTTGTTGGGATCTGCTGCCGGATCAGCGCACCGATCAATTTGTCGAGGGCGTTGTGGCGACCGATGTCTTCACGGCCCAGCAGCAGTTCACCTTGGGCATTCATGAACAGTGCCGCATGTACCGCGCCGCAGTGTTGGCCCAAGGGTTGGAACTGGCCGATGCGCTGGCGCAGGCCGTCGAGCCATTGCGCTGGTGGCAGTGGTGCGCCCGGCAGCACCTTGAGGTTGGGCAGCGCCTGTTCCACCGCTTCCACCCCGCACAGCCCGCAACCGCTGGTGCCGGCCAGTTGCCGGCGTTGTTGCTTGAGGTTCCAGAAGGCGCGGTTGGCAATGGTGACCTGGGCATATTGCGCGGAACCGGCTCCGCTCAGTTGCAGGTCATAGATATCCGCCGGGTCTTCGATGATGCCGCTGCCGAGGCTGAAGCCGACGATGAAGTCTTCCAAGTCAGTGGGCGTGACCAACATTACCGCTTGGCTGATGCCGTTATAGGCAATCGCCAACGCCACTTCCTCGGCCAGCGCGGCGCTGTCCGAGTGCGAGTGGTCCAGATTGCAGTAGCGATAGCTCTGGCTGGCGGCTGGCTTGGATGCTTCCAACGCAGGCGCAGGACAGACCGGAGGCTTGTCGTTCATGGGCATCACTGAGAGGAGGAATAGTGCTAAGACTAAATGCGGCAATCTGCCACGTCTAATCGCTATTACTGATCCTTCAATAGATGACGTCGATCAAGGAATGGTTATTGATTTCTGATAAAGCGCGAAACAGGCCTCCGCCAACGCCGAGCGAGGGGCCCCGCGCCGCATGATCAGCCCCAGCGGGACCAGCGTCTGGGCGCTGTCGATGGGCTGGATTCGCAGGTCTTCGGTGAGCTTCAGCCCGCTCTCCAGCGGCACCACGGCGCAACAAAGTCCGCCGTGCACAGCCTGTAACAACTGATGCACCGCGTCGGTTTGCAGCAGCGGTTGGGGTGTCAGCCCCCGGCTGTGGAAGTGATGGTCGATGGATTGGCGAAAATGCATGCCGCTGGTGAGCATGCCCAGGGGCAGCTCCACCAGCGCTTCCCAGCTCAGCGGTTCTTCGCCAAAAAAGAAAAACCGTTGGTCGTATAGCAGGCCCATGCGGGTATGGGCGAAGGGCAGGGCTTCGAAACGCTCGTTGTCCAGACGTTCCAGGTAGGAGATGCCCAGGTCGATCCGGTTGTTTGCCAATTGTTCGAGAATGCGTTCGGAACTCAGGGACGACAATTCGAAACGCAGGCTGGGGTGGTCGGTGTGCAGGCGCTGCATCATCGCCAGCGGGTCGAAGTCCGACAGCGGAACCACGCCCAGGCGCAGCGTACCCACCAGATTGCCGCGACAGGCGGCTGCTTCTGCCTGCAGTCCGTCGTAGGCCGCCAACACCGTGCGCGCCCAGGCCAGCACGCGTTCGCCCGGTGCGGTAAACCCCTCGAAACGCTGACCTCGATTGACCAGTGGCAAACCCAGCTCTTCCTCCAGGCTGCGCAGGCGCATCGACAAGGTGGGCTGGGTGATGTGACAGCGGGCGGCAGCCTGGCCGAAGTGGCGGGTTTCTTCCAGCGCGATCAGAAATTTCAGCTGCTTGATGTCCATTTTCGCTCCTGGGCGCGGGAAGTTTCGGATTCTAGCGCCTTGGAGGTGGCGAGGTCATTGGTCAGCTGGGAAACGGAGTCGGTTGGCTTGGTCTAGGCTTCTGCGTCTGGATACCTGAACCCCATGGAGTGAATGCGATGAGCCTTTTCAGTTTCTTGAAAGATGCCGGTGAAAAAATCCTCGATGCGCTGACGCCCGACAAGGCAGAAGCCAACAGCGAAGCGCTGACCAAGCATGTGCAGGAGGCGCTGACAGGGATCGATACTTCAAAGATTCAGGTCAAGGTCGAAGGTGAGAAAGTCATCGCCACGGGTGAAGCCGCAACTCAGGAGGAGAAGGAAAAGATTCTCCTGGCGCTGGGTAACGTGGCCGGTATCAGCGGGGTTGATGACCAGATCACCGTGACCGGCCCGGTCGCGACGCAGGCCAAATTCGTCACCGTGGAAAAAGGCGACACCTTGAGCGCCATTTCCAAGCGGGTTTATGGCGACCCGAACAAGTACAACAAGATTTTCGAAGCCAACAAACCGATGCTCAAGCATCCGGACAAGATCTACCCAGGGCAGTCACTGCGTATCCCCGAATAGGATTTGAGCTCGGCGGTGTCCTTATCGCGAGCAGGCTCGCTCCCACAGAAATTACCGGTTCGCCGCGAGCCGAGGTGGGAGCGAGCCTGCTTGCGATGAGGACGGTGCGGTTCAAAGCCCGGCAATCAAAGCCCGATAATCTCTGACGGCATCGAATTCCCCCGTATCCTTCGGCCCCTTGCGACTGTCCGGCTCGCTGACCGCCAGCAAATGTGCGATGCCAAAATCCCGGGCGCTGCGCAATACCGGCAGGGTGTCGTCGATGAACAGGCTGCGGGCCGGGTCGAAATCGAGGTCGGCTTGCAGCGCGTCCCAGAACTGCGGGTTTTCCTTGGGAAAACCGTAGTCGTGGGAGCTGATCAAACGCTCGAAATACGGAGCCAGTTCGATGCGTTCCAGCTTCAGGGACAACGAGTCGCGGTGAGCGTTGGTGATCATCACGACCCGTTTGCCGGCCCGTTGGATGGCTGCCAGAAACGTATCGGCGTCCGGGCGCAGGGCGATCAGGTGGGCGGTTTCCAGCTTCAACTCGCGCACCGGCAGCTTCAATTCGGCACTCCAGAAATCCAGGCAATACCACTGCAGCTGGCCGGCGTTGCGCTCGAACAGCGGCTGCAGTTCCATCTCCGCCATGGCCCGGCTGACACCATGCAGTTCGGCATAGCGCTGGGGCAGATGTTCCAGCCAGAAGTGATTGTCGTAATGCAGGTCCAGCAGGGTGCCATCCATGTCCAGCAGAACCGTATCGATCTCATGCCAGGGCAACAACGCCATAAAAACTTCTCCAGCGGTAATCAGATATCCGACGTAAACAATCAGGATAGGCCGGGTATAGTAGCCTGCTATCGCCCAGGGAGCCGTTTATGCGCCAGACACCCACCATACTCGACCGACGGATCGTCGCCACCAGCCGCCTGTTTTGCGTGGAAGAACTGAAACTGCGTTTTTCCAACGGTGTGGAACGCACCTACGAACGCCTGGCGGGTAAGGGCTCAGGTTACGGCGCGGTGATGATCGTGGCGATGCTCGACGCCGACCATGCGGTGCTGGTGGAAGAGTATTGCGGCGGTACCGAGGCCTACGAATGGTCCCTGCCCAAGGGCCTGATCGAACCCGGTGAAGACGTGCTGGCGGCGGCCGAGCGTGAGCTCAAGGAGGAAGCCGGTTTTGGCGCTCGTCAACTGGAACACCTGACTGAGTTGTCATTGTCTCCCGGCTACATGAGCCAGAAGATCCAGGTGGTGCTGGCGACTGATCTGTACGAAGAGCGTCTGGAAGGCGACGAGCCCGAGCCAATGCGTGTGGACAAGGTCAACCTGGGCGAGCTGTCGGCCCTGGCGCAGAACCCTCAGTTCACCGAGGGCCGGGCGTTGGCGGCGCTGTACCTGGCCCGCGATCTGCTGACTCAGCGCGGAACCTACCTGCGATGAATTTTCCGCATCCCCTGATGGCCCCGGTTATCGAGCTGGCGCTCACCGCTGGCGACGCGATCCTGCCCTTCTGGCGGGCCGATGTGGAGGTCTTGCGCAAGGCCGACGAATCGCCGGTGACCGCCGCGGACATGGCCGCTCACCACGTCATCGTGGCCGGGCTCAAAGCCCTGGCGCCGGATATCCCGATCCTTTCCGAAGAGGATGCCGATATTGCGCAAAGCGTCCGCGCCGGCTGGCAACGCTGGTGGCTGGTGGATCCGCTGGACGGCACCAAGGAATTCATTTCCGGCAGCGAGGAATTTACCGTAAATATCGCCCTGATCGAGGACGCACGAGTGGTGTTCGGTGTGGTGTCGATGCCTACCAACGGTCGTTATTATGCCGGCGGCGAGGGCCTGGGTGCCTGGCGCGGCGACAGGGGTTCCGAGCCTGCGACCATTGCGGTGCGTAACGTACTGGCGCCCGGTGAAACCTTTACGGTGGTCGCGAGCCGCCGTCACACCAGCCCGGAGCAGGAACGCCTGTTGGCCGGTTTGAGCGAAGGTCTGGGGGCGCTGCAATTGACCAATATCGGCAGTTCGCTGAAGTTCTGCCTGTTGGCCGAAGGCGCGGCGGATTGCTACCCGCGATTGGCGCCAACGTCGCAGTGGGACACCGCCGCTGCCCAGGGCGTGCTGGAGGGCGCCGGTGGCGAGGTACTGGATCTACAGGGCCAGCCGTTCTGCTACCCGGCGCGCGAGTCGTTGTTGAATACCTCGTTCCTGGCGCTTCCGGCGCAAGCGCCGTGGCGTGGGAAGTTGCTGGAGCTGGCTCGTTCTTAAAATCTGATCTGTTAGCCAGAAGCTTTTGTGGCGGGTCTACGCGCCAATCAGCGATGCAGCACGTATTGCCCCTCAAACCGCACCGCCACGTCCTCGCTATCCGCGTTCCTCACCTGCGTCTGCAAGGTCAGCCTTGCCCGTCCGTAGCGACGATAAGTGGCCAGGAAACGCGTCCAGGTCTTTCCATCGGACGCCTCACAGATGACGGTCGCGTCGCGGGTAACCGGTAGCGGATAACTGATCTGTCCTTCCTGGATCACGATGTGTCCGTCTTCGATGCCTTCCTCGCGCAGCGCCAGGTGCAGCCAGCCCCAGCCACCGAGCACGGCGCCGCAATACAGGCTGCCGCCGAACATGGTGCTCTTGTGATTGACGTTGGCCGCGAGTGGCAGGAACAAGCGTAGCTGCCGGGCTTGCCAGCCGAGCACCTTCAGGCCCATGTCCTGCGTCAGCGGGATGTCCCGGTGCAGGATCGTTTCCAGGTAGTGGCTGTCGCGGTTCATGCAGGCCCTCTTGGCTGAAAGTGAACGGTTGGAGCTCAGTCCGGCTCTTCGGTCGGGCCATGGCTGCTGTCGCCGAAGTTCAGCCCGTGTTTGCGCAACTTGTCGTGCAGCGTCTTGCGCGGAATGCCCAGGGCTTCGGCGAGGCTGCGTACGGAGCTGTGGGAACGGGCCAGTTCGGCGGCGATCAGGGTTTTTTCAAAGTTCTCCACCTGCTCGCTCAGGCCACCGCTGATCACATCCACCGCAGCGGGGCCGCCGTCCGGCGTGCTGTTGTCCAGCGCCAGTTCCAGGCCCAGGGCAAAACGTTCGGCGGCGTTCTGCAATTCGCGCACGTTACCCGGCCAGCTGTGGCGCAACAGCAGCGCCCGATGGGGCGGCTGCAGTTCGTGCGGCGGCAGGCCATGGCGGGCGCTGGCTTCGTTGGCAAAGTGCTGGAACAGCATCAGCACATCGTCGCCGCGTTCGCGCAATGGCGGAATGCGTAGCGGCGCGACGTTCAGGCGGTAATACAGGTCGGCGCGAAAACGGCCCTGATCGGCGGCCTGGCGCAGGTCTTCCTTGGTGGCGGCGATGACGCGGATATCCAGCGGGATCTGCTGGTTGCCCCCGAGCCGTTCCACTACGCGCTCTTGCAGCAGGCGCAGCAGTTTGACCTGTACGTCCAGGCTCATGCTTTCGATTTCATCGAGGAACAATGTGCCGCCATTGGCGAATTCGAACTTGCCGATACGGCGTTTTTGCGCGCCGGTGAAGGCGCCGGGCTCGTGGCCGAACAGTTCGCTTTCCACCACCGACTCGGCCAGGGCGCCGGCGTTGATCGCCACGAACGGCCCGTTGCGCCGGCTTGAGAGGTCGTGCAATGCGCGGGCCACGACTTCCTTGCCGGCCCCGGTTTCACCGAGGATCAACACATCGGCGCGGGTCGCCGCCAAGGCGCCGATCTGCTCGCGCAGGCGCAGCATGGGCGTCGATTGGCCAACCAGGCGAGCGCTGAGCTCATGCCGGTCACTGAGGGCCAGGCGCAGGCTGCGGTTGTCCAGGACCAGGCGACGCAAGGCCAGGGCGCGACGGACGCTGTCGAGCAGATGATCGCTGGCGAACGGTTTTTCCAGGAAGTCATAGGCCCCGGCGCGCATTGCCTGGACCGCCAGCGGTACATCGCCGTGGCCAGTGATCAACAGGACCGGTAGATCCGGATCCTGGGCGTGCAGCTGGTTCAGCAGTTCAAGGCCGTCCATGCCGGGCATGCGAATGTCGCTG
This sequence comes from Pseudomonas sp. AGC41, assembly GCF_057334555.1. Lineage (NCBI taxonomy): Bacteria > Pseudomonadati > Pseudomonadota > Gammaproteobacteria > Pseudomonadales > Pseudomonadaceae > Pseudomonas > Pseudomonas sp. AGC41. The sequence goes on along the minus strand of NZ_JBHFJB010000155.1, from coordinate 67,716 downwards.
ACAACCACGCCCGGCCAGTCACGCGGCAATTGCCCGGCCAGGCCGTTGGCTTCGCCCAGCGGGAGGATCTTCAGGCCGGCCAGGTCGAGGGTCTGGCTCAAGGCCTGACGCAGGTGGGGATCGTCGTCGATCAGCACCACCTCAATCTGGTTATCGATGGTCATACACTACGGTCCTCGGACGGTTGCAGGCTCACCCCGGGCGCGCCCGCGCGCAGCTTCAGGGTAATCAGGGCGCCGCCTTCCTTGTGATTGGCGAACAACAGCTCGCCGCCGAAGGCGCGCATCAGGGTGTCGCAGATCGCCAGCCCCAGGCCAAGGCCCTGGGTGCGGGTCTTGGTGGTATAAAAAGGCTCGCCGGCCCGGCCCAGGGCTTCCATGCAAAACCCCGGGCCGTTATCGCGTATGTACAGGTTGACGCCGGTTTCCGTTGCCTGGGCACTGAGCCAGAGCCTGCGCGGCGGGCCCTTTTCAGTCAGCGCATCAAGAGCGTTCGCCAACAGGTTGCCCAGCACTTGGCGCAAGCGTGTTTCGCCGGCCTCGACCCACAAGGTGGCGGCCGGCAGGTCACGGATCAGTTCCACTTCCATGCTGCGCCGACGTTTGGCGAGCAGCGCCAAGGCATCGTCCAGCGCCGGTTGCAGGGCGACGCTTTCCGGCGCGTGACGGTCGCGGCGGGCAAAAGCGCGCAAATGGGCGATGATCGAGGCCATGCGCCCGGTCAGTTCGCTGATCAGCTTGAGATTGCCCCGGGCGTCTTCGGTGCGTTGGTGGTCGAGCAGTATTTCGGCGTTTTCCGCGTAGCTACGAATGGCCGCCAGCGGCTGGTTGAGTTCATGGCTGATGCTCGCCGACATGGTGCCCAGGGCCGACAGCTTGCCGGCCTGCACCAGGTCGTCCTGGGCGCGGACCAGCTCCTGCTGGGCGTGCTCGCGCTCCAGCACTTCCTGGCGCAGGCGCCGGTTAAGGCCTTCCAGATCGCTGGTGCGTTCCGCCACCCGGCCTTCCAGCTCATGCCGGGCCTTGGCTTCGAAGGCGATCCGTTCCAGGTAATGGCGCCGGCGCTGCATCATCAACCCGAGCAGCAGCATCAAGACCAGCAATGCCGCCCCGCCGATGACGACCACCGTGCGCACCGGACGATCGATCAGGGTTCGTGGGGCCAGGATGCTCACGTTCCAGCCAGTCTCTTCGATGACCTGGGTCTGCGTCAGCCACGCATTGGTGTCCAGATGAAGCGGCTTCGGATCGCGGGTCGGATAGGGTTGGACCGCGCTGATTGCCTTGCTCTCTTCGGTGCTTAACGGGCGGGTTGCGCGAAACCGCCATTCCTGACGTGAAGTCAGAATGACCACGCCATTATGGTCGGTCACCAGCAATTGCTCAGGGGTCTTGCCCCACAGGCTTTCGGTGTGGTCCAGGTCGACCTTGACCACCAGTACGCCAATGACTTTTTCGCGATCACGTACCGCAGCGGCGAAAAAATAACCACGCTTGCCCGACGTGGTGCCCAGCCCGAAGAAACGCCCAAGGCGCCCGGCCATGGCTTCGATGTAGTACGGGCGGAAAGCGAAATTGCGCCCGACGAAACTGTCGTGCTTGTCCCAGTTCGATGCCGCCAGGGTCTTGCCAGTGGCGTCCATCAAGTACATGACTTCAGCGCCCGTCTGGGCGCTGATGTTCTTCAGCAATCGATTGGCATTGCCCTGGGTAACGCCATCATCTGGCGCCGACAGGACTGCGCGCAGAGGCGGCAGCTCGCCAAGAATCTGCGGCAGCACTTCATAGCGGTGCAGGGTGCCCAACAGGTTGGCGACGTAGAGATCGAGCGTCTGGCGATTCTGCCCGGCCAGTTCGCTGCGGTAGTACCGCTCCGCCAGATGCTCCAACGGCCACAGCAACGGCGCCAGGCACAAGGCCAGCAATGCCAGGCTGCGCCAACGGGGTCTGCGGGGGAGGGTGGAGTTCATGAGCATAATGCGCCTGTGGGAACAGGCGCATTATGCCTAGGACAGGCGTCAACGTCTTCGATCAGGCGAAGACGTCTGCCTGTGCGAGGGTCGAAGCCGCCGCATCCTTGCCGGACAGTTGCGGCTGGATATCACCCAACTGCCAGTCGATGTTCAGTGTGGGGTCGTTCCACAACAGGCTGCGTTCGGATGTCGGGTCGTAGTAGTTGGTGGTCTTGTACAGGAACTCCGCGAACTCACTCAGGACCACAAAGCCATGGGCGAACCCAGGCGGCACCCAGAGTTGGCGGCGGTTGTCGGCACTGAGGCGCACCGCGACCCATTTGCCGAAATTCGGCGAACTGCGGCGGATATCCACGGCTACGTCGAGCACTTCGCCGGCCGTGACGCGCACCAGCTTGCCCTGGGTGTTCTGCAATTGGTAGTGCAAGCCACGCAGCACGCCTCTGAGCGAGCGAGAGTGGTTGTCCTGTACAAACGGCGTGTCGATGCCGGTCGCGTCCTTGAATGCCTTGGCGTTGAAGCTCTCGTAGAAAAAACCGCGTTCGTCACCAAATACCTTGGGTTCGATGATCAGGACACCGGGCAAGTCGGTGGCGATTACATTCATTGGGTGTCTCCATGGGAATGGCAGCAACAAGGATGCCCATTCTTGCGCAAAGCAGCGAGCGGCGCGAGCCCCGAGTCGAAGAGGGGGTTGCTTATCCATCGACTCAGTGGCGAGATAGGCATCCAGACAAAACCACCTCAGGGGTCGTTGTATGCCACTCGCCACGTTGGTTCACCGTGCCAGTTTGCCAAGCCCACAAATCAGCGCCGAGCAGGCGCTGGTACTGCTGCGCTCGAATTACGGACTCAGCGGTGACCTGCGACCCCTTGGCAGTCATCAGGACCTCAACTACCGCGTCGACAGCGAACGCGGGCGGTTCGTGCTGAAAATCTGCCATGGCGACTACGCCGTCCAGGAGCTTCAGGCCCAACACGCCGCCCTCAAGCAATTGGCCGGGCATGACGCGGTTAAGGTGCCGCGGGTGATCGAGGCCGCCAATGGCCAGGACCTGCTGACCCTCGAAGTCGCCGGGCAAGCGATACACATGCGTCTGCTCGAGTACATCGATGGCCAGTCCCTCACTCAACTCAAGCACCTCACGCCTGACCTGGTGACCGGGCTGGGCCGCCTGTGCGCCGACATGGACCTGGCCCTGGCCACGTTCGACCACCCGGGCCTGGAGCGAACCCTGCAATGGGACGCGCGCCACGCGCCAGCCTTGGTCGAACACCTGTTGCCTGTCATCAAGGATGACCAACGGCGCCAGTTGATCGCCGAGGTCGCACAGCAGGCCGAACGGCGCTTGCAGCCGCTCAAGGCGAGCCTGCCGATGCAGGCGATCCACATGGATATCACCGACGACAACGTGGTCTGGCAACGCGATGCGCAACGCCAATGGCAACTGCAGGGCGTCATCGATTTCGGCGACCTGATCCGCACCTGGCGGGTCGCCGACCTGTCGGTCACCTGCGCGGCGCTGCTGCATCATGCCGATGCAGATCCGTTTTTCATCCTGCCGGCGATCAAAGCCTATCACGCGGTCAATCCATTGCGGCGTGAAGAGCTCCAGGCGCTTTGGCCGTTGATCATGGCCCGCGCCGCTGTGCTGGTACTCAGTGGTGAGCAACAACTCGCTGTCGATCCGGATAATCAATATGCCCGCGACAACCTCAAGCATGAGTGGGAAATCTTCGACGTCGCCCATTCCGTGCCGCTTGAATTGATGGAAGCGGCGATCCTTGCCGCCGTGGGCCATAGCCTGCCGCCCCTGGCCAACGAGGGTTTCGCTCCGCTGTTGCCGACTTTGGTGGGGCGTGATTTCGCCCTGATCGACCTGGGTGTGCTCAGCCCGCATTTCGAGGCGGGCAATTGGGAGCAGCCAGGGATCGATCAGCGCCTGCTGAGCGAAGCCGCCGCCGTGCATGGATTGGCGGCCAGCCGTTACGGGCAATATCGGTTGTCCCGCACCCGGCCGGACAGTGCCGAAGAGCCCGATACTTATCCGCTCCATGTCGAACTGCACATTCCTCACGGTACGCCGCTGGAGTCGCCCTTCGCCGGGGTGTTGCACAGGGATGCTGACGGCTTGCTGCGGCTCGACGGCCCGCAACTGAGCGTGCGTTTGTGGGGCGTTTCCTCGTCGCTGCAATCCGGTGCCGCGCTGGCAAAGGGTCAGGTAGTGGGCGAGGTGGCTGGCCCTTTGCTGGTCCAGCTGTGCCGGGGTGCGCATCTGGCTCCGCCGTTGTTCTGCACACCGTCCCGGGCGCAGGCCTGGCAAGCGCTCTGCCCATCACCCGCGGTGCTGTTGGGGCTGGCTTGCGATGCCGAGCCGGAAATCGATCCGCAGGCGCTGCTGGCCCGTCGTGATGCCAGTTTTGCCCGTTCACAGAAGCACTACTACGTCGACCCGCCGCGCATCGAGCGTGGCTGGCGCAACCACTTGATCGACATGCAGGGCCGCTCGTACCTCGACATGCTCAACAACGTCGCGGTGCTTGGGCATGGTCATCCGCGCATGGCGGCGGTTGCGGCCAGGCAATGGTCGCTGCTCAACACCAACTCGCGTTTTCACTACGCGGCGATCGCCGAGTTTTCCGAACGCTTGCTGGCATTGGCGCCGTCGAACATGGATCGAGTGTTCCTGGTCAACAGCGGTACCGAAGCCAACGACCTGGCAATCCGTCTGGCGTGGGCCTACAGCCGTGGGCGCGACATGCTCAGCGTGCTGGAGGCCTATCACGGCTGGTCGGTGGCGGCCGATGCGGTCTCGACATCCATTGCCGACAATCCCCAGGCTCTGAGCAGCCGTCCGGACTGGGTGCATCCAGTGACGGCGCCGAACACCTATCGCGGTGAGTTCCGTGGGGTCGACAGTGCGCCGGACTACGTGCGCAGCGTCGAGCACAACCTGGCAAAAATCGCCGAACAGAACCGTCAGCTCGCCGGCTTCATCTGCGAACCGGTATATGGCAATGCCGGCGGCATCGCGCTGCCACCGGGGTACCTGAAACAGGTCTACGCCTTGGTGCGCGAGCGCGGTGGTGTCTGTATCGCCGACGAGGTGCAAGTCGGCTACGGGCGCATGGGCGAGTTTTTCTGGGGCTTCGAGGAGCAAGGCGTGGTGCCGGACATCATCACCATGGCCAAGGGCATGGGCAACGGCCAGCCGCTGGGTGCCGTCATCACCCGCCGGGAAATCGCCGAGGCGCTGGAAGCCGAGGGATATTTTTTCTCTTCCGCCGGCGGCAGTCCGGTCAGTTGCCAGATCGGCATGGCCGTGCTGGACGTCATGGAGGAAGAAAACCTGTGGGAAAACGCCCGGGTCGTTGGCGGACATTTCAAGGCCCGCCTGGAAGCGCTGATCGACCAGTATCCATTGGTCGGCGCGGTGCATGGCTCCGGGTTCTACCTGGGCGTGGAGCTGATCCGCAACCGCGACACCCTCGAACCGGCCACCGAGGAAACCACCGCGCTGTGCAATCGCCTGCGGGAGTTGGGCATCTTCATGCAGCCGACTGGTGATTACCTGAACATCCTCAAGATCAAGCCACCGATGGTCACCAGTCGCCAGAGCGTGGACTTCTTCGTCGACATGCTGGCGAAAGCGCTGGAGGAGGGGTTGTAGTCTCCCTTGCATGCCTAACGGTGTCCCCCTGTGGGAGCGAGCCTGCTCGCGAAAGCGGTGGATCAATCAACATCAATGTTGAATGTTCCGCCCCTTCGCGAGCAGGCT